>JBEBJD010000274.1:0-10343 GCA_040080075.1 Hyphomicrobium sp.
GGTCACAACCCACTGCTGCGCGATTTCCAGCCGCCCTGAGGGACCCCATGACCCCCACACTGCCCGACATTCCCGCCGTCGAAGTACAAATTGTCGAAATGACGAACTCGTTCCGGACGCAGAACAAGCTGAGCACAGTGCAATCAAACGCGGTACTTCAGGTGATCGCCCGCGCCTACGCCGCCTACATTGCCAAGAACGGAAAGCTGTCGCACACGGCGGATGGGCGCGAGGCTGGCGATCGCATCGCATCGGGCGGCTATGCGTGGTGCGAGGTAGGCGAAAATCTTGCGTCGTTTCTCGATAGCCGCGGCTTTACCAGCATCGACCTTGCAAAAAGTTCTGTCGAAGGCTGGATCAACTCTCCCGGTCACCGCAAGAACATGCTGGCAGAACACGTGACAGAAACCGGCGTTGGCGTGGCGCGGGCGCCAGGCGACAAACCAAAATTTATTGCTGTTCAGCTCTTTGCGCGGCCTAAATCGCTCGAATATCAATTCCAAGTTTCGAACGCATCGAACTTGCCCGTCACCTATTCTTTCGGCGGGGAAACGCAGACCATCGAACCGCACTACGCCACCACCCACACCGCGTGCGTCCCTGGAATATTGAATTTTGTCAGTGCGGGAAAGGGCGCGAGTGCCAAAGTGATCAACGGGCACTATGAAGCCAAAGGCGATGCCGTATATGAGCTGAAACCCGGCAAAACGGCCGGCGTCAAAATCGAAATCAAGAAATTCGAGAAATTGCGCTAGCCAATTAGATACCTCACCGGTCCAAGAGCGCGGTAATACGCCCGCGCGCATCGGGTAGTTTCTCGTCGCGAGGCGCCAGAACGCGGGTTTCGAGAAAATATCCCGTCAATTTGAAGCCCGACAACACATCTTGTTTGGTCGCCGACCGATCGCCCGTTTTAGATAGAAACCCCGGCAACGGCAGCATCTTATCGCGATAGGGTTCGCCCGCCGAAGCCGATACGGCGCGGCCGGATTTAGGCGACACATAAATAAGCTGATCGTTGGAGCCGGTCGACGCACACTCGGAAAGATCCAAACCAAACCCAAGTTCTTCCAGAAGCGCCAATTCCCAGCGTACCAAGAGTGCTGGCCATACGCTCATATCGTCGAGAAAGCTCAATACGAACAGGGTGATCTCAAATAGCGCGGGATGCGGATCGCGCTCGGGCAGCAGGCGCGACAGGGTGCACAACGTGGTCAATGCTGACAGCGCTGCCGCATCATCCATGATCGACGCACCATAGCCCTTGCGCAGCTCAACGGTTGCATGCCCCAGATGCTCTGAGAGGCGGGCTTTCCAGGCCGCATCGATATGATTGCCGGTTTGAAGAACTGGCCGCAATTTGCGAGACCGGCCACCGTGCACCAAGGCCAAGTGACGCCCATGCGAGCGGGTGAACAGTTCGGCCACAGCCGCGGTCTCTCCATGCGGGCGCACAGACAGAACAATTGCTTCATCACTCCATTCCATCAGGAGCCGGACTCGTTAGGTATCAACGCCAAACCCTTTGCTGGGTGCCGCGGGCTGGGGCTTTGACAGGTTTGGATTTTGCAAAACAGCACAGGCATGGCCCACGGCAATGCACTCAAATTCCGGTTTGGCAATGGGGCCTGGACCCTGGACTGGATGACAGGTAAGCCGCCGTTCTGCGGCAAGCCGCCACGTGGGACTTGCGATGCCCGCACCCTTGGCTTTCAAGAGCCAATCGTCGATGGCCTTCTTTTTAGCCCCCTGCTCCGTCGCATCCTTGGCGGCCAGGCTTGTCAGCCGTGCCGTACAAGTGCGAACGGCGGCATCAGCTGGCCCCACCGGTCCGGAACTGGCCGCCAGAGTAGCCAGAAAGCAGGCTTGTCCAACGGAAAGCTTGATCGTCCTGCCCATGTTGCCTCCTGCAACTTTCGTCCCGCAACGGCTCATACGGCTGGCGCTTTGACAGTTTGTCAGTCCTTGGGGAATGCGAGCCCCATCTGCCGGTAGCGTTCGGGATCTGAACCCCAGTTTTCGCGCACTTTGACAAACAAGAATAGATGCACCGGGCGTTCCAGCAATTTCGCCATCTCTGAACGCGATTCCGACGAAAGTTTCTTGATGGTTTCGCCCCCCTTACCCAGCACAATACTTTTTTGGCTGTCGCGCTCAACGTAGATCGTCTGTTCAATGCGAACCGATCCGTTTTTGAAATCTTTCCAATCGGTTGTCTCGACGGTGGTCGAGTACGGCAACTCCTCGTGCAACCAATGATAAATTTTCTCGCGCGTAATCTCGGCCGCAAGCTGGCGCAAGGGCGCGTCGGAAATGTCGTCTTCTGGATAATGCCATGGCCCCAGCGGCATCACGCTTGCGAGGTGCGCCTTGAGGTCGGCAACGCCATCCCCATCAAGCGCGGAGATCATGAACACTTTGTCGAATTTCACGCGCGCCGTAATATCTTGCGCTAGCGACAGCAACCGCGCTTTGTCTTCGACCCAGTCGATTTTATTGAGCACCAAGAAGCGCGGACCCTTGGTGTCTTTCAAATGATCGAGAATGCGGTTAAGGTCGTCGCCGATAGCCTTTGCCGCATCGACCATCAATGCCACGACATCGGCATCTTGCGTTCCGCCCCAGGCTGCGTCCACCATGGCTTTGTCGAGGCGGCGCCTGGGGGCGAAGATGCCGGGCGTGTCGATAAACACAAGCTGGCTCTTGCCCACGATCGCGATGCCGCGCACGGGCACGCGCGTGGTCTGTACTTTATGCGAAACGATCGTTACTTTGGAACCGACAAGCGCATTGACGAGCGTCGACTTACCGGCATTGGGCGCCCCAATCACGGCAACAAAGCCGCACCGGCGATCGGTTTCATCAGGTCCCTCTTCAGGACCTGCCAGCTTGACTTTAGGCGATGCTTTTCTGCTCATGAGCTATGTGTTCCCGGTGCCGTCACCCCCTCGCGATCGAGCAGTGCACTGGCTGCCGCCTGTTCTGCGGCACGTTTCGAGGCTCCCTCGCCCCGGGCAGGCGCGCACCCTGGGATGCGCACCTCGGTTGTAAAAACCGGGGCATGATCAGGCCCCGACCGTGCGATCTCAACATAATTCGGCAAAGGCAAACCCTTGCCCTGTGCCCATTCCTGCAGCGCCGATTTCGGATCGGCTGTCGCAGGGCGCGTGTGCTGCTCTGTTAAGGGTTCCCATAGTCTGCGCACCACACTTCTAGACTTATCATAGCCTGAATCCAGAAACACGGCGCCTAAGATCGCTTCAACGGCATCGGCCAGAATGGTTTCCTTGTCGCGGCCGCCGCTGGCAGCCTCACTATCCGACAAAATCAAATAGGCTCCCAGACCCAGATCCCGGCCGACGCCCGCACACGTCTCACCGCGCACCAAGCGATTGTAGCGGCGTGCCAATTCACCTTCTTTGGCGGTGGGGAACGTTTCTTGCAACAACTCTGCGATCGCCAGACCCAATACGCGGTCGCCAATGAACTCCAGCCGCTCATTGTCGCCGAGGCCCTTGGCGCTGCCCTTGAAACTCGAATGGGTCAACGCACGCGCCAGCAGGTCCTGCGACTTGAACTTATGACCCAGCCGCGTTTCGAGATCTTTGTATTTGCGGGCCCTGAACATGGGCCTTCCTTATCTCACCGCGTCGAAGATACGGCTCCAGCGGATGTCTGCGGGCCACGCCCAAGGTTTGAACCAACTGCACCTGCCCGGTTCGTCGGAGGCACACGAATAGAAGATGACGTCGGCACGCCCAACGAGATTTTCGAAGGGAACAAAGCCAACACCGCTGCGGTATGTCTTAGGGTCGAAGCGGCTGTCTATCGAGTTGTCGCGATTGTCACCCATCATGAAATAATGGCCATCGGGCACCACAAAGGGCCCCTTATTATCGGCCTCGTTGTCGGATTCGCGATCAAGGGTGTGGTGTTTGACCCCATTTGGCAGAACCTCCTCAAAGACCTGATAGCGCACCTCACGGCACCACGCCCGGTTGTCGTCGCATTCCAAATTCTGGAAGGTTCCAGTCTTGACCTTGGGCACGTCCTTGCCATTGATGTTCAGAACACCATTCTTGATTTGTATGGTGTCTCCAGGCATTCCAACCAACCGCTTGATGAAATCCTTGGAGGTATCGCTGGGCAGCTTAAACACGATGACGTCGCCGCGCTTAGGCTCGGCGGAGAAAACCCGCCCAGATGAAATGAAATCTGGCAACACACGGAATGTGCCACACATATCCGTCAGCGGCACACATACGTCGACGAAGCGCGGGAAAGAATACTTACTCAAGCCGTAGCTCAGCTTGGATACGAAAATGAAATCGCCAATCAGCAATGTTTCCTTCATCGATCCGGAAGGAATATTAAAGGGTTGATAGAGGAAAATGCGCACCACCAATGCGATGGCTAAGGCTTGCACGACGATCTTGATAGTCTCGCCTATGCCTTCGCCACCCGTTGACTTAGCACTCATGCAATATCTCCCTCGCCCGTGACTGGGCACCATTCAGCGAATAAAACAAGCGCTCCCCGCGGCAGCCGCTATAGCCATTTCCCCAGGCGTGCGCAAACTGGCTTTAAGAAGCAGATACGGAGGGCCGCAAAGCCACCAGGGCCCGGTTGCGACAGTCGTCTATTGGCTGAGCGGGGTCAGAAGTCCCCTTTACCTGGGCTTACCGCCGCTTAACCCAATTGGGGGTAGGTTGTTTTGACGGGATTGAAGTTCACATTCATCCGTCTGATCACCATCGATTGAGCTGTTGTGCCGCGCCAGTAGCCGCCTATTGCCGGCCACGGCTGAAATGCCATCAACCGCGCAAGGCTTGCGGCCAGCCAGGCAATTCACCCGTGCCTTTTCCAGGTCACATCACCAGTGCCCTGCCCTCGATCATCGATTGCCGCATGGTGCTGATTGTTTTCGCCAGCCCGGCAAAAATCGCTTCCCCGATTAGAAAGTGCCCAATGTTGAGTTCGACGATCTGGGGTAGTGCAGAAATGATCCGCGCGGTGTCATAGTCGAGTCCATGGCCAGCATGACATTCGATGCCGAGCTTAACCGTATGGAGTGCCGCACGCCGGATGCGCTCGAATTCGGCAGCGGCCCGAGGTGTGTCTCCTGCCGAAACGGCCTCGCACCATGCGCCAGTATGTAATTCCACAACCGGAGCTCCGAGCGATTTTGCCGCCTCAATCGCGTCGATCGAAGGCTCGATAAACAGCGAAACGCGAATGCCGGCGCGCCCAAGTTCTGATACGAAAGGCAACAGGTTGTCGTGCCCGTCGACCACGTTGAGCCCGCCCTCTGTCGTTCTCTCGGTGCGCTTTTCGGGAACCAGACAAGACGCGTGCGGCCTGATCTTCAACGCAATATCGAGCATCTGCCCGGTTGCCGCCATTTCAAAATTCAACGGCTTGCTGATGGTGGCCCTTAAGCGCACCATATCTTCGTCGCGGATGTGGCGCCGGTCTTCGCGCAGGTGCGCAGTAATGCCGTCGGCACCAGCCTCAATTGCTAGTAGTGCAGCCCGCACCGGATCTGGAATGGCGCCGCCGCGCGCATTGCGCACTGTCGCCACGTGGTCAATGTTAACGCCAAGCCTCAGGTAGGGCGCGGCGCGGGACGATTGTTTCGAGACCTTAACGCCCGGCTTGGCTGGCATGAGCTACACACAAATTTGCTGAAAGTTAAAAACGGAGCTTCGGGCCGGCTATTCAAAAATGCGCTCGACCTTACTGACTACTGCTGTAGACTTTAGCCCTGCGATGATGTGGTTCAAGTGCGCAAGATCCCACACTTCAACGCCAATGCGCAATTCCGTGAAGTCCGAAGCCCGGCGCATCATCTTGAGACTGTCGATATTGCCACCCGCCTGACCGATGACATCGGCAATTTGTGCCAAAGTACCTGGCTTGTTGGGGGCCGTTACAAGGATCAACGCGGGAAAACGCTCCGGCGCCGCGGGGTCCACATCCCACGTCACGTCGATCCAACGCTGGTGTTCAAATTCCTGCAGCTTGGGTGAATGAATTTGGAAAATCCGGATGCCTTCACCAGGCATCAGCACGCCCACGATGCGGTCCCCCGGAACGGCACCACCATCGGCAAAACTCACCGGCATATCGTTCTTGACGCCCTTGAGTGCTATGCCCCCGCGGCCAGGGTCTGAAACCTCTTTCGTGGGAGGCGGCGCAGGGTCTTCGGCTGCGTATTCGGGCGGAATGGCCCCGGGTTCCAAACCACCACCGACGCGGAATTTCAATCCGACGACGCGAGCCAGATTAAACCATCCGTTCTGTCCGCGCCCACGATCGGGCCGCGCGGCTGGTTTGTAGGTCAGCCCGGCGGCGGCGGCCGGTGCTATCAGGCGCACGGCCTCTTCAACGGAAATTTCACTTCGCGCTATGGCTGCTAAGGCCTCGTCGGTGGACTTGTGCTGAAGTGCGGGCAAGACTTTCTTCAACTGATCTTCGCTATAGCTGGTGCCTCCGCGTTCCAGAGCTGCCGACAGCAGCCGGCGGCCAAGTTCTGCGTATTGACGGCGTAAAGCGTCGCGCGCCGCCCGGCGAATGGCTGAACGCGCCCGGCCCGTAACGGCAAAATTCTCCCACGCGGCCGGCGGCACGTGCTTGTTCGATGTGCGGATCTCGACCTCATCGCCATTGCGCAGGCGTGTATCGATCGGCACATGGCGGCCATTGACATAAGCTCCTGTAGCCGAGTTGCCGATATCTGTATGAACGGCATAGGCGAAGTCGAGAGGCGTCGCCCCTCTCGGCAGTGCAATGAGGCGGCCTTTGGGTGAAAAACAATAAACTTGATCTTGGAACAACTCGAGCTTGGTATGCTCGAGGAACTCTTCTGGGTTGTTACCCTCGAGCAGTGTTTCGACCAGCTTCTTGAGCCAGACATATGGACCCGTGGACTTGTCACTGCCTGCCCAGTCTTTCTGCAGGTCCTTGTTAGACTCCTTGCCGTGGGTCCCATTGAGCCCGATGACGGAACTTCCATTGACAGTCGGCGGAGCATTAAGCTTGTGCCCCTCCTTGTATAGGGCGTGGGCCGCGACACCATCCTCCGAAATCTCGTGCATTTTCCGGGTGCGGATCTGCAATTCTACGCGCTGGTGGCGCGGGCCGACAACGGTTGTGTGGATCGACTGATAATTGTTCTGTTTGGGTGTCGAAATATAGTCTTTGAAACGGCCGGGTACTGTGCGCCATGTCGTATGTGCAAGCCCCAGGACACGGTAGCAATCGTCGATGCTGCTAACGATGAGACGGAAGGCATAGATGTCCGAAAGCTGCTCAAGCCCGATCTGCTTGTTCTGCATCTTGCTCCAGATCGAGTAGGGCCTTTTCTCCCGCCCCGAAACTTCGGCCGTGATACCTGCATCAGCGAGTTTAGCGGCAAGTGCTGAGCGGATGTCTTCAACTAGACCTTCGTTCTTGGCCCTGAGTTCGGCGAGCTTTCCCGTGACCGTGGCATAAGCTTCCGGATGCAGCCATTGAAACGCAAGCGTCTCGAGTTCATCGCGCATGCCCTGCATTCCCATGCGGCCGGCCAGTGGCGCATAGATATCGAGCGTTTCTTGAGAGACCCGTTGGCGGCCCTCCGGCTTCATGTGCTCAAGCGTGCGCATGTTGTGCAGGCGATCCGCAAGCTTGACCAGCAGCACACGCACGTCGGTCGAAATCGCGATCAGAAGCTTACGGAAATTCTCGGCTTGCTCGGCCTTCTTCGAGACCAAATCCAGGCGGCGGATCTTCGTGAGACCGTCGACAAGTGCGCCGATCTCGGCGCCAAACAACTGATCGATTTCACCGCGCGTCGCGTCGGTATCCTCGATGACGTCGTGCAACAGAGCCGTCGCGATCGTAGCGTCATCGAGTTTTAGATCTGTAAGGATGGCCGCCACTTCGAGCGGATGGGAAAAATACGGATCACCAGACTTGCGCACCTGATGACCGTGCGCCTTCATAGCATAGACATAGGCGCGATTCAGCAACGCCTCATCAGCACTGGGATCATACTTCTGAACTCGCTCGACGAGTTCATACTGCCGCATCATGGCCCGCCTCACTCCTCTGGCGGACATTGCCTTGAACGGGCCAGCCCCTCAAGGTCCAACTGAAGTGTGGGCCGCCCGTCCGGTCTTGCCGTGGTGAAAATATTGGCTCAGCGGCCGCGGTCGCGCGGACCACCGCCGCCGCCGCCGCCATTGTTCGATGACGGCTCAAGCGGGGTCATGCTCTCCAGACCGCGCAACAGCTGTTCCTCGGTCAGAACGTCGACCTGTGTATCGCTCGACTGATCGTCGCGGCCAAGTATGGGACTACGGCGTTCGGACGCCAAGACAGGCGCTGCTCCGGCCTCAGGCTCATCGACTTCGACGTTCTTCTGAATTGAATGAATCAGGGCTTCACGCATATCTTCAGGCGGGATTGACCGTTCAGCAATCTCGCGCAGCGCGATAACTGGATTCTTGTCATTATCTGGTTCAACGGCCATGGCTGCACCATTGGTAATGCCACGCGCGCGGTGAGCGGCCAAAAGCACCAGCTCAAACCGGTTGGGAATCTTATCGACACAATCTTCAACGGTCACGCGAGCCATGCAGATGTACCTCAAATTTAAGAGCGGGCCTTGTCGATCTCAGATCGAACTTAAGGCAACATCAAGGACTTGACCCAGATACAGCACGCCGCAACCTATGCCGGCGGCTCCAGTCCGCGGCATGGTTGCTCCCACCAGGGCAAGCATTTCTTTCATTAATCGCACCTATTTCGAATAATTTCAAGGCTGCGCTCCGGCGATTTGTGCTGCTGTACTGCCGCAACTCGCAAAGCAACCAGCAGGCTCGCCAGGTCACTAGCGTTCAAAACCGTGTCCGCGGATCCTCACCAGGACGGATTTCTGGGTTAAGATCGGGGCTAAGATCTGTCCGGTTCTGATTGAACAGCGAACAGCCCCTAGATATTTGTTTTGCCGTACTTCTTTTCGGAAGCGCTCAAAACATCAACATTTCCATACTAAGCAATTATACTTTCGTATGTTTTTGGTGCTGTAGTCAGGAAACTGTAAGCTTTGAGTGCTTGATCAACCTAGCTAAACAGGCGTATTTTCCTCTAGTTACGAAAGTCTTATTCCCAGGCAAGCGATGGTCGTTCCTGGGGGCAAGTTGTTATAGCGAGACGTGCGGGCATCTGAGTGCGGAAATTGACTAGGCACAACTTTGTATTTTTGGATCGAAGCGCGGTTTAGTCAGTAACTGGTTTGAATAATTGATTATATGAGGCCGGTAGTGACCGGCCTATGCTCGAGGATACGATGCATTTTTATCAAACAGAGCGTGTGGCGCTGTTCATCGACGGCGCTAATCTTTACGCGACTTCAAAGTCGCTCGGCTTTGACATCGACTACAAACGATTGCTGACATTTTTTAGACAAAAGGGTCAGTTGGTCCGCGCTCTGTATTACACAGCACTTGCTGAAGACCAGGAATACTCGTCGATACGACCCCTGATCGACTGGTTAGACTACAATGGTTACACCATGGTGACGAAGCCCACCAAGGAGTTCACCGACGCTCTCGGCCGCCGCAAAGTCAAAGGCAACATGGACATTGAACTGGCTGTGGATGCCATGCGGTTGGCGGATACACTTGATCATGTCGTTTTGTTCTCTGGCGATGGTGACTTTAAATCTCTGGTTTCCGCCCTGCAGCAGAAGGGCAAGCGCGTAAGTGTTATCTCCACCCTTCAGACCCAGCCGCCGATGGTCTCCGACGACCTGCGCCGCCAAGCCGATCAGTTCATTGATATTGCTGAACTGGAGACAATGATTGGCCGCGATGCATCGAGCGGCCCGCGCACAGCCCGCGAAACTCGTGAACCGCGCAGCTTCACTCCGCCAAGGGCAGCGCCATCGTATGGTGGCCGGGATACCGCGCCCGCCTATTCGGACGGTGATGATCTGGCCGAGGACAACTAACACTCTGATCGCCCTTTAGAAAAGGGGTAGTGTCTCAGTTTGAAATCCTGCTCCTGGCGCCGCCGGCACCGGCAAGCCAAGGGCGCAATAGCGTCAACGTATTGCGCCATGCCCAATCTCCGGCTTTACCGGGAAGCGCGGCGCAATACGCCCCGGTCGTCCATGCGTTCGCATGGAGTCTTGGCGTAGCCAAGCTTGGACGCCATGACGCCGGGGCTATTGCGGTTCTCCGGCTCCTCCAAGGTGAACGGGAATTTGAAACTGAGACGCTGCCAAAAAGGTCATGGCTAGTGTGGCGTCGCGCCATAGTTGACCAATGGTGCGGCAAGGCTGGTGTCAACTATGG
>JBEBJD010000240.1:0-10328 GCA_040080075.1 Hyphomicrobium sp.
GTGAAGACATTAAACTGGTGCTGCCTGATTTAGCGCGGCTGCGCATGGTCGTATTTCGCGATTGGCCATATTTGTACGACGGTACGCTCGAATACGAAGAGGAATATCTGGCAAAATTCGCCAAGGCCAAGGGCGCGGTGTGTGTCATCGCGCGTGACGGCGGCATCGTCGTCGGCGCATCGACGGGCGCTCCCATGGTCGAACACGCAGATGAATTCGGAGAACCGTTTAAGGCAGCAGGCTACGACCTCTCGAAAATCTTCTACTGCGGCGAAAGCGTGCTGCTCACTAGCCATCGCGGCCACGGCTTGGGGCATGCTTTTTTCGATCACCGGGAAGCTCAGGCGCGCCGTCTTGGCGGCTTCACGCATTCGACGTTCTGCCGTGTTGTGCGTGCTGACGACCATCCTTTGAAGCCCAAGGACTACCGCCCCCTCGACGGATTTTGGGCCAAACGCGGCTACGCGACGGTGCCGGGCTTGATCGCAACCTACAAATGGCTCGAAATCGGCCAAAAAATAGAAACGTCTCACGACATGCAATTCTGGATGAAGGCTCTCTAGTGGCAACCGCGCGCACACTCCACATCGCCAGCGCCCAATACCCGATAGGCGAACCTCAATCGCTATTGGAGTGGGAAGACAAGATTTGCGACTGGGTCGAGGCCGGAGCGGAAACGGGAGCCCAGCTTCTGGTGTTTCCAGAATATGCCGCAATTGAACAAGCCGCATGCTTTGGGCCGGAAGTTTATGGCGACCTGTCCGCTACCCTCGAGAAGGTTGCCGGACTCGCTGGCCGCCGCGTTGAACTTCATGCCCAACTCGCTGCAAAATACGGCGTACATATTCTCGTTGGCTCAGGCCCCGAGAAAAGGAGCGATGGCCGCTTCGTGAACGCGGCCCAGCTCGTGACGCCCACTGGGGCTATCGGAGTCCAGGAAAAAATTATTATGACGCCGTTCGAGCGCTCCTGGGGCATCTCGGGGGGCAGCCCGTTGCGGGTGTTCGATACGGTGCTCGGCAAGCTCGCCGTACTCATTTGCTACGACAGCGAGTTCCCGCTGCTTGGCCGCGCGCTTGCCGAGGCCGGCGCGGAAGTGGTGCTGGTGCCGTCTTGCACCGAGCGCGTCTCGGGCTTCCATCGTGTACGCACCGGTTCGATGGCGCGCGCACTTGAAAACACTTTCGCCACCGTGCAAAGCCCGACCGTTGGCGATGCGCTGTGGTCGCCTGCGGTTGATCGCAACGAAGGTGCTGCCGGCATCTATGTACCATCAGAACATGGCGTGTCGGATACCGGCGTCATCGCACAAGGCGAACTCAACGCCGCGCAGTGGGTAACGGGCACGATTGACCTTTCGCGCCTGCAGCGCGTGCGCGAGACCGGCGAAATGCGCAACTATGCCGACTGGAGCGTTCAACCAGGTGCAGGCTCCCCGCAGGCCCTGGCTGGCGGCGTCGAGGCAGTCTCAATGAAGTAGGCCGGGTGTTTGCCAAAGCGCGCCCCAAGGGCCGCTCCCATACGCTGCGGGGCTATGATCGTGCGGCGCCACAGGCTAAAATACGTTCATGACCATGCAATCCCCTCCTCTGACTGGCTCCAAACCCGGCCTTGCGCCACTCTCGTTTTATGGCGTCGCAACGGCCTCCCGCCTGCTCTTGGGTACAGCGCTCTATCCCTCTCCCCAGATCATGACCGGCGCAGCACAAGCCGCCAATGCCGCTATCGTCACCGTATCGTTGAGGCGCGAACAGGCGCGCGGCCGGTCGGGTGAACGCTTCCTCGATCTTATCCGGGCGCTTGGCGTGCCTATTCTGCCCAACACAGCCGGGTGCCGCACGGCCAAAGAGGCAATCACCACGGCGCAAATGGCGCGCGAATTGTTCGAGACCGATTGGATCAAACTCGAAGTGATCGCTAACGACGACACCTTGCAACCCGACCTGTTTGGACTTGTCGAGGCGGCGCAGATTCTTGCCCGCGACGGTTTTAAGGTTTTTCCCTACACCACCGAAGATCTGGGCGCTGGCGAACGTCTCCTGGCCGCCGGGTGCGAAGTCTTAATGCCGTGGGGCTCGCCCATCGGCAGTGGTCGCGGACTAGCGAACCTTTACGGTCTCAAATCCATGCGCGCTTATTTCCCTGGCGTACCCCTCGTCATTGATGCGGGGCTCGGCGCCCCGTCACACGCTGCCCACGCCATGGAAATCGGATACGATGCCTGCCTCATTAATACCGCTGTAGCTAAGGCCGGCGATCCCATCGCCATGGCACAAGCCTTTGCACTGGCCATAACGGCGGGGCGGACAGCATTTGAGGCGGGCTTGATGGAAATGCGTGACATGGCCCAGCCGTCAACGCCAGTCGCGGGCACTCCTTTCTTTGACTTGCGGGAAAAGTCTTGAGCCCGGCGGCACCATGACCCTCGACGTTTTTTATCCCATCGTACCCAATTGCGCCTGGCTCGCCCGGTTGGCGCCACTCGGAATCAAGACCATCCAATTGCGCTTAAAGGATGCAGCCACCGGCGAGGTTGCTCGTGAAGTCCTGATGGCCGTCAAATTGGCCTCGGCTTATGGCTTTCAGCTGATCATCAACGACCACTGGCGCGAAGCGATCGATTCTGGGGCAGATTTCGTTCACTTGGGGCAGGAGGATCTCAAAGTCGCAGAACTCGACGCCATCCGGCAGGCGGGATTGAAGCTTGGCATCTCAACGCACAGCGAAGTTGAACTCATGACCGCACTGCGCGCCAAGCCCGACTACGTGGCGCTTGGCCCGATCTATGAAACCAAACTCAAGGTGATGTCTTGGGCGCCCCAAGGCCTTGAGCAGGTGACGCGCTGGAAGACATTGATTGGCAATGTGCCCCTTGTCGCCATTGGTGGCATCACGCCCGAACGGGCGGGTGCCGTAATGGCAGCGGGTGCCGATAGTGTTGCGGTCATCACTGACTTTATGACCGCCCCGCACCCGGAAGCGCGGGTATCGCTGTGGCTCCAGTGGGCGCAAAGCCAGCGCAAGCAGGGATGATGTAAACGCTGCCATTCCGGACTGGCAACCCGCATCGCTGGATTGCCAATCAGTTTATCTATGGGACGTGATCAGAAACTCTTGTGGCGCACTCACGAACTTGCGATTTGTAGTGATCCCAAAGTCAGAGTAAAGATTTGCCACTGAACCGCGGGAATGTTGCCCGCAAGACTTTAACCGGAGAGCCAACTATGAAGACCTGGACCAAGCCCGCAGTTCGCGAAACCGAAGTCGGACTCGAAGTAACTTCGTACCTTCCGGCTGAAATCGACCTGATCTAATCAATCAATTCGATTGCCGAATTTGAAAACGCGGTGGCTTAACGGCCGCCGCGTTTTTCGTTGCGAAGCTGAAAGCAGAGTGCTGTTAAGTGCCTGAGGGTACCGCCCGCCAAACAGAGCCGGACAAAATGTTCGCCCAATCAAAAGCCCGGTAACTCAAGGGCCGCACAGACCGTGCGCCCTGACAAACGTCACTCGGGCTTGGCATCCCTGAAGTAGGGCTCGACCACGCCTTTTAACTTGACCGTTATCGGATTACCGGCGCGATCCTTTGCGCTTCCCGCGGCGACCCTGATCCAGCCCTCCGAGACGCAGTATTCCTCGACGTTGTTTTTCTCGACACCGCTGAACCGCACACCGACATCGCGCTCCAATATCGCCGCATTGAAATAAGGGCTCTTGGGGTTGGTGGACAGGCGGTCGGGCAGTGTGTCGGTCATCAACAAGTCCCTCGCATCGGCAGGCACAAAGGCGCTCGCCGATTTGGCGCAACGCATGCGCCTCAGTTACTGCGATCCGCGGCCGCTGGCAACTAGCCCGGCTTTCCAGGATTACACCGCAAGCTTACGCTGCCTGGACGAAGGCCACGACGGCTTTGGCGATTGCCGCGGGATTGCGATCCGTTGTGTAGTAGTCGCCCAGCACCAGCACATCCATGTCGGTGCGCAAATAGCACGAGATGGCTTCGGCAGGGGCGTTAACGACCGGTTCCTGACGGTTGAAGCTTGTGTTCAAGATGACAGGAATTCCAGTGATCTTGGCGTACTCTTCAATCACCCCGTAGTAGCGAGCGTTCTGCGAACGATCGATGGTCTGAATACGGCCTGTGCCATCCACGTGACCGGCCGCGGGAATCAGCGGCAGCTTATCGGGGCGAATACGCGGTGCCATGGTCATGAATGGATCGGGCTGATCGAATTCGAAGAATTCACTCATGCGATCGAACAAGACGACAGGCGCAAACGGGCGGAACGCCTCGCGATGTTTAATGCGGGCATTGATCAGGTCTTTCATGGCATTCGAGCGGGCATCAGATAGGATCGAGCGATTGCCCAGCGCGCGCGGCCCCATTTCGGCCCGGCCTTGAAACCAGCCAACGATTTTCTGATTGGCAAGATCCTGTGCCACTCGTTTCAACAGGGGACCTTCTTGCATGCGCTCATACTTCAGCCCGGCGGCGTCAAGGGCAGCCGTGATCTGGGAGTCCGTAAAATCCTGCCCGTAGAAGGCATGATTGAGAACGAATTCGCGCTTGTTGCCCAACGTGACGTGGTGATGAAAGAGAGCGCTGCCGAGCGGCGCACCGGTGTCTGACGCGCACGGCGGCACCCAAACCGCCTCGAAACCGGTGTCACGCAGAATGCGTGCATTGGCGACGCAGTTGAGCGCCACGCCACCCGTGATGACCAGATTTTTTGATTTGTGGCGGCTGTAAAGCCCGCGCACCACATGCAAAACCGCTTCTTCTACGGCATGCTGCAACGCATAGGCTATATCGTGGTGGTGTGCGGTCAGCGGTTCGCCTTTTTTGCGCGGCGGCCCAAAGAGATCATAGAATTTCTGCTTGAAGGGCCGGTTGAAGCCATGGGTCTGATAGCTGGTATAGTCGCGATTGATGGTAAAGCGCCCTTCGGGCAGCAACCGGATCACGTCCGCGAATTTCTTGACGTATGTTGGGCTGCCCAAGGCCGCCAGTGCCATCACGGTGCCTTCTTCGAACACTTTGAAGCCGAGGTGCTCGGTTACCAGCGAATAGAGCATCCCAAGGCTGTCGAAGAAGCCGTCGGCGAAATCGCGCGTCAGCGTATTGCCACGGCCGAAATAGGCGCTGGTTGCGGTTTCGTCTCCATATCCGTCCATGACCAGAACGGTAGCCTCTTCAAAGGGAGAGATGAAAAAGACCGATGCGTGACTTTCGTGATGCCCGACCTGCACTATCTGCGGTAGCTTCGTACCCCAGCCGAATTTCTTCTTGAGCCCAACCTTCAACCGCATGGGCAGATTGACGATGGCGCTCGCCTGCGTCTTGTGAGCACTCGGCCACAACAGATTGAGGCTTGATGGCAATTCACCGAAAACGCCTTGGGCGAGCGTAGGCCGCAATCGGGCCATATCCCATGGCGTGGTAATCACATCCACGTCTGAAAACTTGTATTTTCCGTTGGCCCCAAAGGCTGCGTCGAGCGCCATGTTTGGAAACAACAACGTGTGCTTCTCGCGGTTGAAGCGCTCTTCCTCAAGTACGAATTGCGGAATGCCGTTCTGCAGGAGCGCAATGCCGGTGTCGTGGCTTTTGGTGACAATGCCGAGAATGTTCACGAGGGATTACGTCCTTGATATGGGCCAGAAACTAGCCACGACTTAGGGAGCCTGAGCCTGCGTTTACAAGGCCGCAAAGTGCTGCACACGGTCAAGCAACAACACTTCCGAGGGTGAAGATGCAGCTGCATTCGTTAAAATCTGGTAATGAGCGTTAGCTTCCTTGAGTGAACGGAAAAAATACTCCAGCACTCCAGATCCCACCGGAATGACGAGGCTCTGCCTCGCCGCTGGCGGGTACCGCTCGTTCGACAAGGTCATAGTATACGGACCTCGCAACGAGTGCTTCGAGGCGTCCACGCACGAGCACATAGGGCTTCAGTCCGCCCCCTACAGGCTCCACTGCAAATCGCATAGGATGCTCAAGCCCGCACACGACAATGTCATCGACATTGGTCCGGAAAACCAGAACTTGATCGCACCCCTGCCCCCGGACTTCCATTTCAATAGCCAGAAACGGGGCGTCCTCGACTTCGACATCCACTTTTTCAACAGGCGTTACCAAATAATGGCGGCCATCGTCATCGCGGCGCAGCACCCTGGCAAACAGCTTGACCAGCGGCATGCGGCCAATGGGACTGCCTTGGTAGAACCAAGTCCCATCGCGGGCAATTTTCAGCCCGATATCACCGCAATAAATTGGATTCCAGAGGTCTACGGGCGCTGGCCCGCGCGCTCCCGCGTCTTTGAGGAGTGCTTCAAGCGAACCAAGTTGTGGAGGCATTTTCGCTGTCATGCCTAAATCTTAGCATACTGGTAAGCTGCACAAGCGCCTTACGCAGTGTTAACTTGACCCGGGAGCCTAACAAACGGTCACATCCCCTCTGGTCCAGTACACCGCCGAAGATCCAGGCTGGCCGCCACGATTGCAACGGGAAATCGAGACGTCATGACCTCACTCACGCAGACCGGCGCATCCATTGTTCCGCGCCTTGAAGCCGCCGCCGAGCGTGTGCAGCGCGCCCATAAAGCCGCCGCCAGCGTCATCTTCGGTCAAGATGCCGTCATCGAGCAAACAATCATCACTATTCTGTCGGGCGGACACGCGCTGCTGATTGGTGTGCCAGGATTGGCCAAGACACTGCTGGTTGAGACGCTCGGCACCGTCATGGGCCTCGACGCCAAGCGCATCCAATTCACGCCCGATCTGATGCCGTCCGACATCATCGGCTCGGAAGTTCTGGAAGATACACCGGGCAAGAGCCGCTCGTTTCGTTTCATCAAGGGGCCGATCTTCACTCAGTTATTGATGGCCGACGAAATCAACCGTGCCTCTCCCAAAACCCAGTCGGCTCTGCTGCAGGCCATGCAGGAGCGGCATGTGACCGTCGCTGGCCAGCGCCACGACGTGCCAGCCCCATTCCACGTGCTCGCCACTCAAAACCCGCTGGAACAGGAGGGCACCTACCCGCTGCCCGAAGCACAGCTCGACCGCTTCCTTATGCAAATCGATGTCACCTACCCCGATCTCGCTGCCGAACGGCGCATGCTCTATTCCACGACCGGCGTTGAAGAAAAAAAGCTTGAGGCAGTGTTGTCGGCTCCCGATCTGATGGCCATGCAGCGCTTGGTGCGCCAGATCCCCGTACCCGACAAGGTCGTCGAAGCGATCCTCAAACTGGTGCGTTCAGCGCGTCCGGGCACCGGCACCAATACGGATACCGACAAGTATGTTGCCTGGGGCCCCGGCCCGCGCGCCAGCCAGGCGCTCATGCTCGCGGTTCGTGCCAAAGCCCTGATTGAGGGCCGCTTGGCTCCTTCTATCGACGACGTGGTGTCACTCGCTGAACCCATCCTCAAGCATCGCATGGCGCTGTCATTCGCGGCCCGCGCGGAAGGCCGCGATCTGGCATCCCACATCGCACAGCTTTCGGCGGCGATGGAGCAATCATAAATGGCACGAGCCGTCGGGCCATCAAAAAGCCTTGAGCGGCGGGACGGTTCAAACCTTCCAGCCCTTGAGCGCGATGCCCACAGCATCGCAGACCGTTTACCCGACCTCTTGCTTGAGGCCGATCGCATTTCGTCGACTGTGGCACACGGCATCCATGGCCGCCGCCGCGCTGGTCCTGGGGAAACGTTCTGGCAGTTCCGGCAGTACGGACCGCTCGATGCCGCAACCTTAATTGACTGGCGGCGTTCGGCAAGCTCAGATCAGCTTTACGTGCGCGAACGCGAGTGGGAAGCCGCCCATACGCTTTGGCTGTGGCCGGATCTCTCAGAATCGATGAACTTCAAAAGTCACTTAAGCCCGGTGACCAAGCGCGACCGGGCACGAGTCATCATGCTGGCGACGGCGGAGCTGCTGGTGCGCAGCGGCGAGCGGGTCGGCCTGATGGGGCTGACCGTTCCATTGGCCAATCGCAAAGCCGCCACTAAACTGGCCGAAGCCATCGCCATCAATGCGAACGCGCCGGCATTGTCGGAAAGTTTGCCGCCTGAGTTGCGTCTGGCGCGCTTTTCCAGTGCCATCTTGGTTAGTGATTTTCTCGATCCCATCGAAAAGATCAAGAACCGCATCGAGACCATCGCCAGCGCGGGCGTGCAGGGACACGTGATACAGGTTCTCGATCCAGCCGAGGAAAGCCTGCCCTACCAGGGCCGCACGGAGTTCTTGAGTATGGAGGGCGAGGAGCGTTGGGTTGCCGACCGCGCCGAGAGCCTGCGTGGCCGCTACGCCGAAAAATTCGCCGCCCATCGCGCCGAGCTGTTTGCCATCACGACGCGGCTCGGCTGGTCGATGATGGTGCATCACACAGACCGGCCGGCGTCCGAGCCATTGCTGTCTCTCATGATGCACCTTGAAGGCAAAGACGGCGGCTATAAATGGGCGGCACCATCCGTTGGCACCGGAGGCAACCCATGAGCCTTGGCGCTTTTGCCTTTCTCAATCCTTGGCTCCTCGGCGCCCTGGTGACGTTGCCACTAATTTATTGGCTGCTGCGCACCGTACCGCCACGCCCGCGCCAAGTGGCCTTTCCCGCAACTCGAATACTTGTCGGCATCGAAAACCGCGAAAAGACTCCCGCCAAGACGCCCTGGTGGCTGCTGCTGATCCGGCTCTTGGCAGCCGCACTTGTGATAGCAGCGCTTGCCGAGCCGGTGCTCAATCCCTCTCGCGACGCCAGCTTGAAGGGCACCGGCCCTGTCGTCATCGCCGTCGACAACGGCTGGGCCAGCGCCCAACAGTGGTCGTCACGGCAAGATCAAATCTCGCAATTGATTACGGAAGCCGAGGCCCAAAACAGGCCCGTGGTTGTCATGCCCACGGCCAGCACGGTCAAGGCCGTAAGCGCGCGTATCGAGGCTCCTGCCGATGCCCGCTCGACTGTTGCCGCGATCGAGCCCCAGCCCTTCGCGCCAAATCGCAAACAAGCACTCGAAGCGCTTAATGCAGCGCTCTCCGGTTTGGTGAAGGATGGAATCAGCGCGGTCTGGCTCACCGATGGTATCGATCATTCCAGCGACGCAGCGGTTTTTGCCGACGGTCTCAGCGCACTCACGGGCGCAGGGACATTGGCCGCCGTGCTGGACCCGGCGGGCCGTGAACCGATGGGGCTCATGAGTGGCCTTAGCAAGGACGGCAAACTTCTCGCCAAAGTTATGCGCTCGGGCGGACCGCCGAGACAAGGTTTCGTTCATGCTTATTCAGCCAAGAGCCAGCGGCTGGGAGAGGCCGCTTTTAGCTTCGCCAACGGAGAAACCGTCAAGGACGTGACTTTTGAACTGCCGCTCGAACTGCGCAATCAAGTCACGCGCATCGAGATCGCGTCTGAAAAATCGGCTGGCGCTGTCAATCTGTTGGATGGCCGGTCACAATGGCAGCGCGTCGGGCTCTTGTCGGGTGAGAGCCAAGAACAGTCGCAGCCTCTTCTGGCACCACTCTATTTCTTGAAACGGGCTGTGCAGCCGTTCGCGGAAGTGATCCAACCTAAAGACCCCAATCTCGCCCAGGGCGTCGATAGTGTTCTCCAGCAAAATGCCAGCGTCATCATGCTCGCCGACATCGGCACGATTGCCGGCGACTTGAAAGACCGTCTTGATGCCTGGGTCCGCAAGGGTGGAATTCTGGTGCGATTTGCTGGCCCGCGCCTTGAAAAAGGCGGAGACGATTTGTTGCCAGTCGCCTTGCGTGCAGGTGGGCGCAGCCTGGGCGGAGCTTTGTCGTGGTCGACACCGCAACCGCTCAACGCTTTTGATGAGGCAAGCCCATTTGCCGGCCTCTCCATTCCCGCCGACGTGCTGGTCAATCGCCAGGTTCTCGCCGATCCTTCACGCCTGACGCCTGACGTTCAAGTCTGGGCCCGCCTCACAGATGGCACGCCCCTGGTTACCGCGGCCAAGCGCGGTGAAGGCCAACTGGTGCTTTTCCATACGACAGGTAACTCGGATTGGTCGAACCTGCCAATTTCGGGCCTGTTTGTTGAAATGCTCCAGCGCATCACGCTGCTGGGCGGGTTCAATTCGCCCGCCGCACAGGATGGTCAAGGTGGAGCGCCAGACGCTGCAGCAACCACCGCAGCCGCAGACACGGCCAGTGTATTGTTAGCCGTCCAGACGCTCGATGGCTACGGCACCCTGCGGGCGCCGCCACCGGCCGCGCAGCCCATTCCCGTTTCCGCATTTGCCGAAACGATTCCCAGCCTCGATCATCCACCCGGCTACTATGGTGCCAGCGGCCTGCCACGTTCGCTC
>JBEBJD010000321.1:0-10226 GCA_040080075.1 Hyphomicrobium sp.
GGGCTTGGCTCGTAGGATGGAGTACTGCTGCAGGTTGATAATTTTTCGCAACTTAGGCCTCAGCGAGATCATATTTCTAGCACCCGTATAGGGTGCGCTAATAGCAATGACACATCTTCACAAACGTATGGAGCCTTCACCCGTTGACTGACCCCATCATTGACTTGAGCGACGTCTCGTTGACTTTGGCAAGCCGCGCCGGTCCTGTCGATATTCTACGCGGGGTCAGTCTAACCGTCGGTCGTGGCGAAACACTGGCCATTGTTGGACCTTCAGGTTCCGGCAAAACGTCACTGCTGATGGTTTTGGCCGGGCTCGAAGCCGCAACCCGCGGGTCGGTCACAGTTGCGGGTCACGCGCTCACTGGCCTCAGCGAAGATGCACTCGCCCTGGTGCGTGGCGCCAACATCGGAATCGTCTTCCAATCCTTCCATCTGGTGCCGACCATGACTGCGCTCGAGAATGTCGCGCTGCCTCTCGAATTTGCTGGCCGCTCCGATGCAGTGGATGTGGCGCACGAGCGGCTCGCGGAAGTTGGTCTCTCGGAGAGGGCATCTCATTTTCCCTCTCAACTGTCAGGGGGCGAACAACAGCGCGTTGCCATAGCCCGGGCTCTTGCCCCGCAACCCAAACTTATCTTGGCGGACGAGCCGACGGGAAATCTCGACACCAAGACGGGAGGCGTCATCATCGACCTGTTGTTCTCCATGCAACGTCAGAGGCAGTCGACGCTCGTCCTTGTCACCCATGATGAACGGCTGGCACGCCAATGCAGCCGCACCATCCGCATGGCCGATGGCCGGGTCGTAGCCGACGAAAAGGCGCGCGCGGCATGAGCGCGGCAATGACAGCGGCCCCGGGGGCGGAGTCCAGGATCACTCTGTCTTGGCGCATCATGCGGCTGGCGCTGCGCGAATTGCGCTCAGGCCTCGGCGGGTTTTATGTTTTTCTCGCCTGTGTCGCCCTCGGCGTGATGGTCATCACAACCGTCGGGGCTCTATCAGATGCCCTAAAAACGGGACTTGCGCGGCAAGGCGAAGCCATCCTCGGCGGCGATGCTACGCTTGCACGCATGCATGCACGCGCCACTGCATCCGAGCGCGAATGGCTGTTGGCACAAGGCCGCGTCAGTGAGACGGCAACCTTGCGCACCATAGCCCGCCGTCTCGATGGGCAAGACCAAGCTCTCATTGAGTTGAAGGCAGTCGATGCGGCCTATCCTATGGCCTCGTCCGTCCAATTGAACGGTGGGCTGCCACTCGATCAGGCCATCCGCCAGGGCGATGATGCGGCAGCCGATCCCATTCTACTCGAACGCTTGGGCCTCAAGGCCGGCGAGCGCATCCGCATTGGCAACGCCGAGCTAACCGTGCGCGATACCGTAAAATCCGAACCCGATGGCATTGCTGACCGCCTGACCTATGGCCCTCGCATCTTTGTGTCGCTGGCAACGCTGGAAAAAACGGGGCTCGTGCAGCCGGGGACACTTGTGCGCTGGCGCTATTCCGTAAAGCTACCTGATGAGGCCGGAGAGAATACCAGCGGTCTGGCCCAATTCCGAAGAGCGGCCAAGGCTGCCCTTCCCGAATCCGGTTTTTCCATTGCTGATCGTCGCGATCCCTCACCTCAGATCAGCAAGACCCTTGAACGGCTGAGGCAGTTTCTGACTCTGCTTGGTCTAACGTCACTGTTGGTTGGTGGAGTCGGCGTCGCCAATGCCGTCAACACCTTTATCGACAAGCGGCGCAAAGTCATTGCCACCATGCGCAGTCTTGGAGCAACCAGCCGTCTCGTCTTTTATGTCTTCCTTGTACAGGTCTTGGCCATGGCCGCTATCGGCGTGGTTATCGGCATCACCCTTGGTATTCTGGCGCCCAGCATCCTCACGGCATTCTATGGCAGCGTACTGCCGGTCAAGGCCGAGTTCACCGTCTCGGTTACGACCATTGCAACGGCAGTAGCCTATGGCTTTCTGGTTGCAATTCTGTTTGCGCTATGGCCGCTGGGCCGCGCCGAAGCCATGAGCACTGCCGTGCTCTTTCGCGATGAACTGGGCGCCGGACACGTGCGGCCGCGCACCAGCGTGTTGATCGCCACGGCGGCCGTCGCGGCAATACTCGTGCTGTGTGCCGTCCTAACCTCCGACAGCCGTATCATCGCGCTCGATTTTTGCGCCGGTATTGCCATTATGTTTGCGGTCTTCATCGCACTTGGTCATGCGGTCACTTGGGCCGCTGGCCGTATGACCCGCCCACGCAGGCCCGAGCTAGCATTGGCGATCGGCAATCTCGCGGCTCCCGGCGGCCTGACGAAATCAATCGTACTGTCTTTGGGGACGGGCTTATCTCTACTAACAGCCGTGGCACTCGCCGATGCATCTCTCGTCAACGAATTGACCAGCCGCATGCCGGCAAAATCTCCAGACTATTTTGTACTGGATATACCCAAGGCCGATTATGCCGCTGTCGGCGCGCTCATTGAGAAAGAAGTTCCCGGCAGCCATCTTGTCAGTGCTCCAATGCTGCGTGGCCGCCTGTTGCGCCTCAAGGATAAACCCGCCGAGGAAGTCAAAGCGCCCCCCGAAGCGCAGTGGGTCCTCACTGGCGATCGCGGCTTGACTTATGCAGAGTCGGTTCCAGAGGGCTCGAAAGTGGTTGCTGGCGAATGGTGGCCCAAGGATTATTCGGGTGAACCTCTCGTATCGTTCGAAGCGGAACTCGCCCAAAAACTGGACCTAAAAATTGGAGACCAGGTTACAGTCAACGTGCTGGGGCGAAACTTGACGGCGCGCATTTCCAACCTTCGCGAGGTCAAGTGGGAAAGCCTTGCACTTAATTTCGTGATGGTGTTTTCGCCTAATACATTGGCGCAGGCGCCCCACGCTATGCTGGCCACGGTGACACTACCGAAAGGCATCCCGCTGGCTTTGGAAGTTCAAATGGCACGCACGCTGGGTCAGGCTTATCCCGCAGTGACGCCCATTCGCGTTCGCGATGCCATTGATGCCTTCAACGTTGTATTTGCAAAGATCATGACGGCTGTGCGCGTCGCGGGCGGCGTCACACTGTTGTCAGGCGCTCTTGTTTTGGCCGGGGCCCTGGCCACCGCGCAGCGCAAACGCATTTTGGAGGCCGTCATCTTAAAGACGCTCGGCGCTACCCGCCGCCGCATCATGACGGCGCATTTAGCCGAATACTTGATGCTGGCAGCGGTTACGGCCCTGTTTGCCGTCGTGCTGGGTGGACTGGCGGCCTGGATAGCAGTCGCCCATGTCATGGAAATTGAATTCAGCTTTTCGTGGGTGGCCGTCGCTCAAACATTGGGCTTGGCAACGGCACTCATCGCCATATTTGGCGGAATCGGCACATGGCTGGTGTTAAGGGCGCGGCCGGTGCCCTACTTGCGAACGGAATAGTATTATGCATTTCAATATGTTATATTCTTAAACGTGGCGGCTTGCGACTGGCAGGTGATTAACTTCCGGCCATCAAAAAATTGCATCCATCATTCTTGTAACGGCGGAAGACTAGCGCCATATCATGAGCAAGTTTGATTTGCCTTAGGATCACAAAGGGGACCCGCATGGCTCAGTTTGAAAATCGTGTTCGCACAGCTGGTACGGTGCAGCGCCAAGGCGCCGACGTCGACCAGGGGCTGCGTTCGTATATGCTTGGCGTTTATAACTACATGGCGGGTGGCGTCGCTCTGACCGGCCTAATCGCCTATGCCTTGTTTGCTTTGGCCGTTACCAACGATCCGGCCGCCGCGGCAGCGACGCTCAAAGGCGGCAAGATGCTGACCTCGTTTGGCGTGCTGCTCTATACCAGCCCGTTGAAGTGGGTGCTGATGTTCGCACCTCTGGCGTTCGTATTCTTCTTCGCCGTTCGCGCTAACCGCATGAGCGTTGCTGGTGCACAGACCTCGTTTTGGGCCTATGCGGCACTGGTTGGCGCCTCTATTTCGGTGATCCTGCTCGTCTACACTGGCGCTTCGATCGCGCGCGTCTTCTTCATCAGCTCCGCCACGTTCGCGGCTTTGGGCGCATACGGGTACACCACCAAGAAGGACCTGACCGGCTGGGGCACGTTCCTGTTCATGGGCATGATCGGCATTCTGATCGCCAGCATCGTGAACCTGATCTTCCTGCAGTCGACGGCTATGCAGTTCGCGACCTCGGTACTGGGCGTGCTGATTTTCGCGGGCTTCACGGCTTACGATACGCAGCGCATCAAGGACGACTACTTCGCCTTCGCTCATGATGGAGAAATGGCCGCTAAGGCTTCAGTGTTCGGCGCTCTGGCGCTCTATCAGGACTTCGTGGGCCTGTTCATGAACATGCTGTCTCTGATGGGCGACCGCGAATAATCAGCGCGATGGTCAAATAAACATAAAGAGGGCTCCGCGCAGGCGGGGCCCTTTTTTTGGCAAACCCTGCATGATTGAAAACCGCTCATTATGACGCCCGCCCGCATCCGGCCGTTTCAGCCACAAGACGCACCCGCCTCAATGGCTCTCCATAGCGCCTTGGGTTTCCGCGCGATGGGCACATCCGAAGCCGTTGGCTAAAAACACGGCCTTTAGCTCGATACCGTGTTCATGCAGCGGGGCCTGGACTGAATTTCAACCCGCGCTCACGCGCTCGATTAGTGCGCCACAACGGGTGAGCTTTTCTTCCAGCCGCTCAAAGCCACGATCGAGGTGGTAGACGCGATTTATGGTCGTCTCGCCTTCGGCCATCATGCCCGCTATGACCAGCGAAACCGACGCGCGCAGGTCGGTCGCCATGACGGGAGCACCGCGCAGTGTTTTCACACCGCGGATAGTTGCCGTATCGCCATGCAATTGAATGTCCGCACCAAGGCGCGCCAGCTCTTGCACATGCATAAAACGGTTTTCGAAAATTGTCTCGCGGATGACGCTGGTACCGGAGGCGCGAGTCATCAAGGCCATCAGCTGCGCCTGCAAGTCGGTTGGGAATCCGGGGAATGGCTGGGTTTCGACGGTGACCGGCTGGATCGCTCCGCCA
The DNA here is from genome assembly GCA_040080075.1 of Hyphomicrobium sp. Taxonomy (GTDB): domain Bacteria; phylum Pseudomonadota; class Alphaproteobacteria; order Rhizobiales; family Hyphomicrobiaceae; genus JANNFX01. The sequence goes on from JBEBJD010000321.1 coordinate 5,027, forward strand.
TTGCGCGTGATGCGAATGCCGTTTGGGACTTCGGTGACAGTTGTGCCGGTTTTTTCAAGTTCGGCGAGAGCCGTCTCGAGCAGCGTCTTGCTCGTGCCTTCGAGCACGACATCGCCGCCCGTCGCGGCCACCACCATGGCAAATGTCCCTGTCTCGATGCGATCGGGCAGCACCGTATGCACGGCACCTTCTAGCCGGTCACGGCCCTGGATCCTCAAGGTCGAGGTGCCGATGCCATCGATGAGCACACCCATTTTGACCAGGCACGCGGCCACGTCGCCCACTTCGGGCTCGCGGGCTGCGTTTTCGATGACGGTTTCGCCTTTAGCCAGCGCGGCCGCCAGCAGCACATTGTGCGTTGCTCCCACGGTCGCCTTGGGGAAAATAATGCGTGCGCCATGCAGGCCCTTGGGAGCCTTGGCGACCACGTAACCCGCGTCGATATCGATTTCGGCGCCCAGCGCCTTCAAGCCCATCAAATGCCAATCGACGGGGCGCGTGCCGATCGCACAACCGCCCGGCAGTGACACACGCGCTTGACGCATACGGGCAATCAACGGACCCAGCACCCAAAAACTTGCCCGCATCCGCGAGACCATTTCATAGGGTGCAACGGTATCGGAAATCTCGCGCGCGGTAAGGTGAAAGGTCTCGCCCAAATGCATATTGGGGCCTGATCGCTTGCCGTCGACGGCCAAATCGACGCCATGATTGCGCAAAATTCTCGCCAGCAAATTGACGTCAGCAAGGTTAGGCACGTTCTTCAAAGTGAGCCGGTCATCGGTCAGCAAAGAAGCGATCATCAACGGCAGGGCCGCATTCTTCGCGCCCGAAATGGGAATGGTGCCCTTGAGCTGTGCGCCACCGGTGATTTTGATGCGATCCATGGGGTATCCGCTACGGAAGTCGATTTGAAGGGGAAGGGTTGAACCAAGCCGCCGGCATTTGATGCTGGGAACAGAAAGCCCGCACCGGTGACCTGAACATGATTTGCACGTCCTGGGCCAGAGCCTTAGCGGTCGAAAACCACTTCGGGCAAGTGGCCCGGGGGTCCGCCGCGCCAGATCGCCGCGGAACAACCGCCCGTCAGCCCCCCAAAGGCTATTCGCTGGGCGTTTTACCGTCTCGCCCCATATTATTCTCCCCAGCCGGCACCTCATCGGCAGGCTTATCACCCGGGGCTGCGGAACGGGCCCTCGACAAGGCCTTGCGCCGCGTCAGATTTGCCCTCAGTTCGAGCGCCAGCCGGGCCTCGCGGGCTTGTTTTCGTGTCGGGGGCGTTATTTCGTCGGACATGATGGCTTTTCGTCAAATGACAATTTGAGGTGAAACGAGCCGCCCCAACCCGAAAGACATATCACATACGGACGAGATTCAAGGGCGCGCCAAAATGCGAGCGTAATTCCGATTCCGGCGTTCACTGCCCTGCCTTCAACACTCTCTTAGGACGAATCAGGTTAGGCGATGAGGCCTGATCGAAATACTGGATCGGGCGTGGCGCACTCCGGCGCTTGGGCTTGCCTGGTGTTGGGGGTTGTGGCAGTGTCCGCCCGCATTGACGAAGGCAGGCGCCTCACGCCCCATAGTGCCGTTCCCGTTTCATGTGTTAGCTGCCGTAGCTCAGTGGTAGAGCACTCCCTTGGTAAGGGAGAGGTCGAGAGTTCAATCCCCTCCGGCAGCACCATCGCTTAAGTCCCCAAAATTACTAGACCAATTCTAAACTGTTGCGATTGCCGCAGCGTTGTTGACGGCGTGACGGCGCACTGGTCTAGTTGCACCTGTGTGGCGCAGCGCCTGAAGTTGCGGATCGCACATTGTGAAACCGATACCCAGGCCTTGAACCAGGGACATTGGAGAAAAAACGGCAATGCTTTCCTTCTGCAATACGCGCTGCAATACGCGCGCCCGCGTGGCGTTTGCTCTTGGCGTCACGCTTGTCTTCACAGCCATTTTAGGCTTGGCGCCGCGTGCTAACGCAGGCTCCACTGGGGGCGACGTCAATATCTACTCCTTCCGCGAGCCCGAACTGATCAACTCGCTGTTGTCGGCTTTCACGGCCAAAACCGGCATCAAAGCCCACGTGATCTTTGCCAAGGAAGGCTTGATCGAGCGTATGACGGCGGAGGCGCGCAATAGCCCGGCCGACATTCTACTCACCAATGAATTCGGCCTGCTGGTTCAGGCCAAAGCCGCTGGCGTAACCCAGCCGGTCTCGTCGGCAGTAATGACCAAGGCGCTGTCTGAAAACCTGCGCGATCCCAGCAATCACTGGTTCGCGCTGACGCGCCGCGCGCGCGTTATCTACGCCTCAAAAGAGCGAGTGGCACAAACCGCGATAACTTATGAAGAACTGGCCGATCCCAAATGGAAAGGAAAGATCTGCACCCGCTCGGGTCAACACACTTACAACGTCTCGCTCATTGCCTCGATTATCGCCAACGACGGGCCTGAAAAGGCCGAAGCGTGGTTGCAAGGTGTCAAAAACAACCTGGCACGTAAGCCCGGTGGCGGCGACCGCGAGGCGGTGCGCGACGTGCAGGCGGGCCTGTGCGATCTGGCCATCGGCAACACCTACTACATGGCGGCGATGCTCAAGAACCCTGACCAGCAAGCCTGGGCAAACGCGGTCAACGTGCTATTTCCCAATGCCCAGGACCGTGGCACACACGTCAACATTTCCGGCATGGCCATGGCTGCGCACGCGCCCAACCAGGCCGCCGCACTGCAGCTGATGGAATATCTGGTGTCGCCCGAAGCCCAGAAACTTTATGCCGAAGGCAATGGTGAATATCCTGCCGTCGAAGGCGTCAAGGCATCGGATCTGGTCGAGAGCTGGGGTGCCCTGAAAGCCGATCCGCTGCCGCTTGGCCGGCTCGCTGAGCTGCGTAAGGCAGCATCTGAACTGGCCGACAAGGTGCAGTTCGATGCCGGGCCGGGCCCTTGAAACAAATGAGTGCCGCCTGCGAAATTCGCGAGCCTTGCGCGCCCCCTCTCCGTCAAGCCGGACGCGGGTGGATTGCGCGACGCGAGGGAGAGATAGGAGACCAGCCCCCAGCAATTCGATTCCCGTTTAGCGCCACCTTTCAGGTGTCAGCCTCACGCTTGTCGCGAGGACCCATGGTTCAGCACGCTCTGACCGTGAAAGTACAGATGATCCGGCCACAGCCGGCGCCGGCCTTCTCGACGGGGCAAGCGGAGGAATGGATGCTCGCGAGTCATGTCGAAGACGTGCTTCGCACTTGGCGCGAGGACGACAATGCATTTGTTTTGGCCTAGGTGCCGGGGGGAAGCCTGGATATGAGCGGTTTGGCAGGCGGCAATCCGATTCCGTCTCCCGCAGGGCAGCCGTGGAATCCGTTGGTGTCCTGTCTTCGGAATGCCTTCATGTTTCGCCGCACCCTCGCAAAGGCATTCCGGAGACTGAAGGACACTGGAAAACCAATGTGTCTAGTCTGGTTTTGTCTCGCAATTGCCTTAGCCAACCAAGCCGCGAAAGGAGAAGGCAATTGCGAGACACGACACTAGCGTCCGCTCTGTCGAACCTTGCCCGTTGGCGAGCCCGGCGGCGCTCGTCCCCGCTGTGGACGGCTGCCGTGGCCTTCGTCGTGCTCATCAGCCTGGCTCCTGTCGCTTCCATCGCGGTTATGGCCCTGGCTTCAGGCAGCGAGGCCTTGCCGCATCTTGTGGCAACAGTGCTGCCAAGCGTTGCCGCTAACACGCTGCTTCTAGCCATTTTGGCCGGTGCTCTCACCCTCGTAACGGGAACCGCGGCAGCATGGCTGGTGACGATGTACCGGTTTCCAGGCCGCGGTCTGGTTGACCGGCTTCTCGTTCTGCCGCTGGCCGTGCCGGCTTATATTGTCGCCTATTGCTATGCTGATCTGCTCGACTATGCGGGGCCAGTGCAGACCGCGCTCAGATCTGCATTTGGCTGGCATTCGCCGGCCGACTACTGGTTTCCTCAAGTCCGGTCGACTGGCGGCGCGGCCCTTATTATCGCATCGGTCCTCTACCCCTATGTGTATCTCGCCGCACGCGCCAGTTTCGTGCAGCAATCGGTATGCGCGCTCGAAGTTGCCCGCACACTTGGACGCACACCGATGGGAACATTCTGGGCCATCGCCTTGCCGTTGGCGCGGCCCGCATTGGCCGCCGGAGTCGCGCTGGTTCTGATGGAAGTGTTGAACGAGTTCGGTGCCGTGCGCCATCTGGGCGTCGTGACGCTGAGCACCAGCATCTACGACACGTGGCTGCAACGATCGGACTTAGGGGGTGCCTCTCAGCTCGCCTTCATTGTCTTGATTGTCGTGATCATGCTTCTGGCTGCTGAAAGACGATTGCGCGGCGGCGCTATGAGCCATCACACCACCGGCCGCTACAGGTCAATTCCGTTCCACGATATCGAGGGCTGGAAAGGCTGGGCGGCAGCGGGCCTATGTGCTGCGCCATTCGTCGCCGGTTTTGCAATTCCTGCCGCACTGCTGATGAAGCAAGCGCTGAAGCACGGATTCGCCGGGGCGGCGGGTGGATTTGCCCATGCAGCATGGAACAGCGCCATGCTCGCCGGTCTGGCCGCGGTATTGACCGTATTTCTGGCGCTGCTTTTGAATTATGCGCGACGTGTCGCGGGAAATGGCCTGACCCGGATTGCCGTTCGTGCTGCCGGGTTTGGCTATGCGGTTCCCGGTACGGTACTGGCGCTCGGCCTGCTCGTGCCGTTGGCGGGTCTCGATAACTGGATCGATGCCCAATTCAGATCGGTGTTTGGCGTCTCGCCGGGCTTGTTGTTGTCGGGATCGATCTTTGCCTTGACGATGGCTTACGTCATCCGGTTCCTGGCCGTGGCTCTTGGCGGCGTGGAAGCCGGGTTTGAACGTATTTCGCCCAACCTTGACGCTGCCGCCCGGACGCTTGGAGAAACTGCCCTGTCGGCTTTGCGCCGGGTGCATCTGCCCATGCTGTTGCCGTCGTTGGGAGCCGCCGGGCTTCTGGTGTTTGTCGACACCATGAAAGAGTTGCCAGCCACCTTGCTTCTGCGCCCCTTCGACTTCGAAACACTGGCCACGAACGTCTACGGCTTTGCCTCACTCGAACAGGTCGAAATGGGGGCGGCAAGCGCACTGGCTATCGTCGCTACCGGCCTCATACCAGTGCTGTTTTTGCATAAGGCGGTGGCCGGTGGCCGGTCAGGCCACAGTGG
>JBEBJD010000308.1:0-10192 GCA_040080075.1 Hyphomicrobium sp.
GGCGGCTGAGCTTTCCTCGGCGACCACCGCGATCGACGGAGCAGCAGCGGCAAGCGCCCGGATCAGTATGACCTCTGCCTCCTGATCCGCAGCCGTGACCGGCGACGCATCAGCCTTGTTGTGCACATCAACGCCCGACTCATAGTACGACATCTCAACCCGTCCTGCTTCGAGAACGGCGGGAATAAGTGCATCGGTCAGTGCGGCAAAGTCGAGTGCGGTCATGTGTGGCGTGCCCCGGCGCGGTGTACGATTTCTAGTGGGTTGTCCGGATCAGTTGAAACACCGGACTTGGCGTGGAGAAACCGGCCTCTTTTTAGCCGAACGTTGCCGCCAAGACGCAACTGTAAACGAAAAGCTAACGGCTTTGCCCGTACACTGCCGACGGACTTGGCCAAATCAGTAAACCGCGTGTATCAGAGCCGGACCAAATCATGCAAGCGGCCCAGTCTGTTCGCGTCGATGGTCCTGGCGGCGTATGTTCCAGACCGCTTCAGTCCAACCCTACATCCATACTGCCGGATGCTTGTCATCGAGCAGACCGCGAGCCAAAAGGGCACCAAAATGTCGACGACCTCCACATTGAGCCAGCGCATTGAGCCGAGCGACCTTGAAATCGCTGCCCTCATCTCAAGCAAGATTGTGCACGATGTGATTGGTCCGGTCGGAGCCATCTACAACGGTATTGAGATCCTCGACGAGGACGACGACGCCGAAGCCAAGACCTATGCAATGAAGGTCATCCGCGATGTGACCGAGCAGGCCTCGGCCAGACTTCAATTTGCGCGCTTTGCCTTCGGCGCTGCGGGTTCGGCTGGTGCTCAGATCGATTTGCGCACCGCTGAACAGATTTCTCGTGGTTTTGTCGGCAATGCCAAACATAAGCTCGACTGGAAAATTGCGCCTGGATACATGGGCAAAGATAAGGTCAAGCTGCTGCTCAATCTGGTCGCGAGCGCTATCACAGCGTTGCCGCGCGGTGGCGATATCGAAGTTGCTATGTCAGGTTCGTTCGAGAACCCTGCATTTACGATCCGCTGCAAGGGCACGGGCGCCCGCCCGCCCCAGCATTTGGCTGAATTCATATCTGGCGAGCAGGTCCCGCCCCTCGATGCCATGACCATTCAGGCCTATTATACTTGGCGGCTGGCAAGCACGGCAGGAATGAAAATCACGATCAGCAAAGATGCAGCCGACATTGTGCTGACCGCCGGACAAGTCTGAACCGAGAGTCCGTCTCGGACAGTTGTTGAGATCACCACAGCTGAAAATGCGGCCGCGCCACCATGAGCCAGAATATGGCGAGCATGGCGGTAAAAGCGGGTACCCCGCATAGGAACCAGATTCGGAACAGCCGGTGATAGTCAGGGCCAAGTTCAAGCCCAGAATATGCCGCGCAGGTGGCAATCCTGCAGATTTGCGTTTGTATCCATACCACCGGTAGCCAAAATACGCCGATGAGCACGTAAAGCCCTATTGAAGCGGCCATCCAGCCTTCACTGAGCGGCCATCCGGTCTGACGAGCAAGGGCGATGCCCGTAATCGGTTGCGCAACAGCCGCCGTCGCGGTGAATAAATAATCAGCGGCGACCACCGTCTGAGTGACATGGGCGATGATCTTGGAGTCGCCGGTACGATGTGCCATCACCATGAAAAACGCGATGCCCGCCCCCGTACCCAGCAGCACGGCCGCGCCGATGACATGGAGCCAGCGAAGGACTTCGATTAGGGCCATCAACGATCCTTTGTCACGGCTAACAGAAAGAGAGCCAAAACCATGCCTGGCACGACCTTCACAAGTGGGCCCAGTGGATCGTGCCAGAGGCCGGGCGCCAGCATGGTCGCGCCCACTAGGTAGGCCAGTGAAACGAGGATCATGCCGTTTGCCGCGGCCGCCATGGTTGAGCGCGCCAATACACCCAGGCCTAGCCCTATGTCTATGATTGCGCCGCCGAAGACGAGCGCATTTGCCCAGGACCCGTCCACACCCCTGCTGGTGAGGACACGAGCAGCGGATTCGGGATCTGTCAGTGCTAGGGTCCCGCTCAGCATCCAAAAGACAGCCAATGTTAAGATAGCGATCGGCTTGACGATGAAGGTTCTGGCGAACCACTGTTCTTGAACGGTTGCGGGGAGCCGGCGCAGGGTGGCGTCTAACGGCGTCAACGAGGCTCCCGTCGCACTGCGCCACGAGGCCGGATCGCCGGTCACTCCTGCCGCCAATTCAGTGAGTGCTGTCGTTCGCAGTGGCGAGCGCCAGCCAAGCCAACTCAACGCATCGGCCATGCGGCCTGCGACGCGGACCAGTGACGAGGGCAATTCCAGTTCGCGCACGCGCGGCAGGCCCTGCCAAGCGCGCAATTTCGCAACAATATCTCGCAGAGTGTGGGCTTTATCTTCGACCAGATCGTAGACTTGGGCTGGCGGTACAGTACCATCAATGACCTGAACAACAGCCTTGCCGATGTCGTCCACGGCGACCGTCTGGATCAAACTATCCGCAAAAGCCAAGGGCTGTATCAGCGGGAAGGCCGCGAGTGACCTCAACAGGGCAGTGCCGCCATAGGCCTGTGGCGACAACACCAAACCGGGACGCAGCACAGTCCAATCAATTGGGGTCGCCTGAAGCGCTAGATCTGCTTCAGCCTTGGAGCGCATAAAGGTTGTTCGGGCGTGTAAACTTGCTCCCGGAGCGGAGATTTGGATGACCTGCGAGACACCACAGGACGGCGCAGTGGCATAAAGTGCGCGCATGGCGGCCGACTGCACCGCGGCAACGTTATCCCTCGATCCGTCCTGCAAGGCTCCGGCACAATTGACAATGGCCCCGGCTCTTGCCTCGTTCAAAAGGTTTTGCCAAGCCGCGGCGGACGTCAATTTGGCAAGATCAGCCGCGATCCAGTGGATATTGGGAAATTGCCTCTGGGCACGGGCAATGTCGCGTCCCAGCCCGACGGGTTCATGACCGGCGTCTATCAAATGGCGAACAACGCAAGAACCTATGAGGCCATAGCCGCCAAGGACGAGAATACGCATCGAACCCTTTCGGGGGCGTTGGAGCCTACGGGAAAGAATTTCGCCTCGTGTGGTGTCTCGCAAATATCTTTGCGAGGTTGCGGCGAAACATGAAGGCATTTCGGAGACAGGACACTAGAATGTGCGTTGTCGGCAATCCATAATTTTGCTGATCGCAGTGCGTCGTGGGATGACGGGATGCCGCTTTGCCCCAGTGCACCTGAGCAGGTGCCGTTTGGGTTTGAATTCAATGGCAACCGGGCCACATGAAGCCAGTCAAACTGGCTCGCGCATTGCGCCCGGCAACTCCTTGTTAACGTGTCTGTTCCAAGCTGCGGCGAGCAATAGCATTTATTTTAGTTTTTTGACTGCTGGGGGAGGGCAATTGCGTGAACCGCTGCCTTATCGTTGATGACTCCGAAATCGTTCGCAAGGTCGCTCGCGCCATCATCGAGAGTTGGAAATTCGAAGTGGCCGAAGCCGGTAGCGGGCAGGAAGCGCTTGACGCATGTCGAGCTCAGATGCCCGACGTCATTTTTCTGGACTGGCACCTGCCTGGCTCCGACTCGATAGAACTTATCAAAAGCATTCGCCAATTGGGCGTCTTAAAGCGTCCGTACATTCTCTACTGTATGACGGAATATGACGCGGGCATCCTGGCTCGCGCCACGGCGGCAGGTATTGATGACACCATTTCCAAGCCGTTTGATCGCAACTCATTGACCGCAAAATTTAAGGCAATCAAATTGGCGGCGGCTTGAGATTTTGCCGCCATCAAGGCCTTCGCTAACTCCTTCTGCCAGCGCTTTAGGGCTCCGTCTGGCCATTCGCGGACCATAACACTTGGGACTGTCCGGTTTTGAAAGAATCGTGACTAGAGCCAGGCTCCTAGTTTTGCCGTGCTTCTTTCTGGAAGCACTCTAGCCTCAGGTGCCACGCCTTGCTAAGCCCCACCTGTCACGGGTCTCCAAGCGGGTTAGAAATTTTGCTGCGTGTTGCACATCTTAAAGCCGGACCGTTACCGCCGTTGTCCTTTCAGGTTGAAAGCGGTGCATGTCTTGCGGTCGAGGGGCCGTCTGGGTCTGGCAAGACGTGCCTGTTGCGCGCTATTGCCGATCTCGACCCGGCAATGGGTCAAGTCTTCCTCGATGGTGCCGAGCGGGGAGAAATGTCAGCACAAGCATGGCGGCGATCGGTTCGCTATTGTGCTGCCGAGCCGGCATGGTGGACGGACACTCCACGTCCCGCCTTTCACGCAGGCCACGCGCGCACCGGCAAAATCAATGACAATAAACTCTTGCGATTGTTGGAGCGCCTCGGCCTTAGCGCAGCGCACTTAGACCGTTCAATTCACGTCCTTTCAACCGGCGAGAGACAGCGGCTGGCGCTGGTCCGGTCGGTGCTAGATGATCCTCGCGTTTTGCTGCTTGATGAGCCGACCGCAGCGCTCGATAGTGCCAGTGCGGCTTTGGTTGAAGAACTACTGAAATATCTGTTGTTGAGCGGTTGCTGCATTCTGCTCGCAAGTCATGATCTGGCTCTGATTGATAGGCTCAGCCATGCGCGCTTGCAGTTAGCCCGGACAGCGGGCGGCAATCGTTCAGACCCTGTGAGCGTTGCAAGCGCAGGAGTTGGCACCACATGACCTACATGCCGTTGAGCCTCACGGATCTTGCGCTGTCATCGGTTGTGCTTCTCGTAAGTGGCGCCATATCGATCGCATTGCGGTTAGGACTCGCCCGGAGCATCGCCGTGGCTGCCGTCCGGATGGTGTTGCAGTTGGCTCTCGTGGCAATTCTGCTCAAGTTCATTTTCGAAGTGAACTCTGTTGTGTGGACTCTCGTCTTCGCCGCCATCATGTTTGCAGGTGCCGTTTATGAAACGGTTTCACGCCAGAGGCGCCGGCTGCCCGGCTGGCAGTCCCATATGCTGGGAGCCGTGCCCCAGTTTATTGCTGGGCTGATCGTCACTCTGATAGCGAGCGCGGCCGTCATCGCGGGCGATCCGTGGTATGCGCCACGCTATATTCTCCCCATCGCCGGAATGGTACTTGGCAATACGATGTCGGGGGTTAGTCTGGTCCTCGAGACAATTGGCGAGGGGGCATCGCGCGAACGCGCCGCGATAGAAGCCCAGCTGGCGTTAGGCAGCAGCCGATATGAGGCCATGGCAGATGTTTTAAGGCGCGGCGTCTCGACGGGCCTGATGCCAATTCTCTCATCGATGGCCGCGACCGGGATCGTGGCGCTACCCGGTATGATGACCGGCCAAATCCTGGCCGGTGTGAACCCCGTTGATGCAGCCAAATATCAAGTCATGATCTTGTTGCTGATTTCAGGAGCAACCGCGCTGGCGGTCCTGGCGGCTGGCGCCGGCGCTGTATGGCTGCTGACCGACGACAGGCACCGGCTACGAATTGAAAAGCTGACCACACAAACTAAATAGCCCCGGATTTTAGCTCCGGGGCTACCTGTCATGAAACTTGTGCTTCGCTGCCTGGCTTCAGGGCTTGGATGTCGAGGGCAGCGGTGTAATGGGCTGGACAACCGCAGAAGCGGCATCGGCGGCAGGTGCCGATGCGGGCGCTGATACGGCAGATGCCGATGAGGCTGAGTTCTGATTTTGTACATCCATGGCGGCCTGCGCAGCGCGCTCTGCGGCAACGGCAGCACGCTCCGCTGCTGCAGCCGCGCGTTCTGCCGCAGCAGCCGCCATCTGGCTCGCATCCTGCTCGGTTGCGGGCTTGGCTTTCTCTGTTGCGATCTCAGCCTTTGCCGGAGTTGCCTTGGCGGAGGCTGTTGCTTCTTCGGGTTTGGTATCTTGGGTCTTGGGGGCCTGCACGGCACCGGTCTCGACCTTATCGGCCTTTGGCTCGGACGGCTTTGCAGCAGCAGTGGCCTCTGGCTGCTTCACAGCAGCTGCGTCAGCCGCCGGCTTAGTGTCTGCGGGAATGGCAGCAGCCTTCTTCACGTCTTTTGTGTCAGGCTTGGCTTCTGACTTGGCTTCGGATGCCGCCTCTGTGTTGCCCGCAGCAGCCGGAGTTCCGGTTGCCTTCGCGTCTTGAGCCGCCGCCGGTTTGCCAGGCGCTTTTTCGTCCCAACAAACGGTTGCCGATGCGGTGCAGGTGTGCTCGTCAAAAACAATAAAGTTTAAGAACAGTTCGCAGCTGACGTCCTTCTTGTTGACCGTATAGGTCTTGATGCCTTGACCAGCCGCCCACTTGGCAATGTCTTTTTCGAGCAGTTCCTGGGCATCCTTGGTCGGGCCATCCTTGCCGTAGTCGTTGACCAGGAAGCCCATCCGTTTGCATGCTGCGCTGGCAGGCAATGTCGCTCCAAAGGTCATGGCAGCGGCTGAAGCAAGAGCGATGGCGAGGGATGACGGCAGTCTCATGGATTAAACTCCAGGGCGCGTATGGGTTACGCGAGCACACTTTGGGTCGATATAACCGCCCTGCCCGTCTATGCCCAGTGAAATTCAGCGGTTAGCGCGCTGTTGCGCACAGATGATCAGGCGCTAACAGATAGCCAGGCTCGCTCCGGACAGCGGCAATTCTAAGGCCCTGAACGACTGCAAATCCCGAATTCAGGATACTCTGAGCCCAGCACTTTCAGTTCATGTAGGGAGAATCGCCGCCGCGCGCACCAGTGGCCGAATCAAAGAAAAATCCGTGATCAAAGGGGCCGGCGACCGACTGCTTGTCGAGCGAAGGATCCCGCAGGCTGGAGGCCGAGCCGTAGTTCGAGCGCGAATCACCGTAGGTGTTGATCGAATCGGCCTGGTTGTAGGAGTAACCTCCGCGCCGTTCCGTGTAGCCGCGGACGCGCGTTCCCTTTTTGCCAGCGGTCAACTGCACGTTGTTTTGGCCGGTCTGTGCAATGTCTGCTGACCTTAGACCGGGTGTGGCGGGTCCAGCATTGGCCTGGCTCCCGAGCATCGTGCTCGCGACACCGACCGTAATGACCAATAATTTCAGTGAAACTGCCATGATACCCTCTGCCCGTTGACCCCGGCGTATGCTGATTTAACCCGCTTATCTTACAGAATAAAAGCCCATCGACGGTTAATAATTCAAGTGCCAAGCCCGTTTTCAGACCCGATTGTGGTCTGGCGGGCACGCAAGCGCACTCCGTAGCGTTCGTTGGAAGCATATTTGGACATAAATGCGTGCGGGTAACGCAGGAATTCAGTATGATTCGATTGCACACTACGGTTTTTGAGATGGGACCGGATTCATGGCCCTTCCAGTGTCTTGATCCCGCCCTCACTGCAGTGGCTACATGGAGGACGTTATGGAATCACTACTTCCACTCTTAATTCAGTTGGCAAGCGGTGCTGCGGGCGGCAACGTGGCTGGATCCTTACTAAAAAACATCAGCCTGGGAACACTGGGTAATTCGCTCGCTGGTATCGTCGGCGGCGGCCTTGGTGGTCAGATTCTGGGACCGCTTCTGGGCGCAGCTGCTGCGGGCGGCGGCATGGATATTGGCTCCATCCTCGGCCAAGTGGCTAGTGGCGGCGTCGGTGGTGGCGTACTCATGGCCGTGATCGGCATCTTAAAAAGCATGTTCGCCAAGTAATTTGGTGCATGGACGTAGACGACAAAATTGCTCCGCCCCGGTGCGCCATAAATATGGTGAACCGGGGCGGTGCCACATTTATTTGCAGGCGCGCTGCTGAGCCGTGCAATTGGTGACGACGACCATGCTTGCATCGCACGCCATTGACTGGCTTCCAGAAGCTTGGAGGCCACGTTTGGCGATTGAGTCGTTCAAGGCTTTGTTGGCCATGAACTGAGCGATCCCCTCAGTCACGCCGGTACCCTTACCGCTGACTTTGAAGCATTCTGCCGATGCGGTCCCGCTGAAAGTCGCGAGTGCCAACACCAGCGCCAGGGTTGTAGCCGTTGCGCGCATATCGTCCTCCTTGATGTCCGCGGACCTTACATGGGTCCAATTCAGATATTTCGCGAGAGCCCACATATGACCTAAAATTGCGAGGCAGGTGATCGCTTCGCTTTGCGGTAAATCACGTATCTTGTATCGGGGCCGCCTCGCGCTTCAGCCACTCAATGTGCGAGCGAGCACCAGAGCCTTGCTGCAACGTTTCCTTCAAGTATGGCAGCAACACCTGGAGCTTGGATTCGAGCGTAAACGGCGGGTTGGAAATGACAAGCCCCGTTCCCGGCAAACCACCCAAATGGCTTGGATTGCGTACCATCAACACCACCGACATCAGCTTGGACATTTCTAGCCGCTGCAGGCCAGCGTGAAAGGCCGCAACCGCGCGCTCGTCCTTGATTGGATACCAAGCAATGACTGTTCCCGTTGCAAAGCGCTTGTGTGCATCGCGCAGCCCTTGAACGAGGCGGTCAAACTCTCCCAACTCTTCAAAGGGCGGATCGATGAGGGTTACGCCGCGCCGCTCCTTGGGCGGCAACAGTGCTTTGATGGCATCCCAGCCATTTAGCTTCAGCACTTTCGTTTGCGGATCGCCTGCAAATAGTCTCGTCAAACGCACGCAGTCATCGGGATGCAATTCGTTGACCGCCAGAATGTCAACCGGCCGCAGTAAGCTTCGGGCGATTTGCGGGCTCCCAGGGTAACGCAAAATAGCGCCGCCGCTGCCGATGTTTTCGCGGCTCACTGCCATCAGGTATGGGCGCAGAATGTCTGCAATGCCGGGCGGCAGCGTCGCGCCGGTCAGACGGCCAATGCCATCTAGCCATTCGCCCGTCTTTTGCGCTTCAGTTGACGACAGATCGTAGCTGCCAACACCGGCATGTGTGTCGATCACACGAAATGGCGTGCCTTTCGATTTCAGATGTTCAATGACGAGTGCCAGCACGGCGTGCTTCAGCACATCGGCAAAATTTCCCGCATGATAAACGTGACGATAGTTCATGGCAGCCTTGCTGAGGCCGGCTTGGCCCTGCTGTCAACGGGCAAGCGAAGTTGGCCTAAGTGACGATCGTAACCCTTGCCGTTCAAGCCTTCTTTTCCCAGCGGCCTTCGGGCGTCTGTTGCCAATAGGTGCAGGCATATTGAGCTGCCTTGGCGGCTTTCCACTGCACCCGCGCCAGGGCCGTGGCCTCATCGTCGTTGCCGTCAAACAAAAACACGGCACGAACCAGATCCGACAAATCGCCTGCGCTGGCGCCATCTACAAAAAAGCGCACCTTGGCCCCGTTGGGCGTATCGCTGCCGGTTGTCAGGTAGATCGGTTGGTCAGAGGTAAAGCCATCGCGTAGCGTGCCATGGGCAAGAAAACTGTCGTCCGAATACGTCCATAAAGTCAGGTCAAGTGCGTCAAGGCGCTCGTCAGTGCCTGACTGTACGACGGCTCGCCAGCCGCGCTGCACAGTCCTCTCGAGCAATCCTGGTAAGACCTTCTCGAGCGGCTGGCGTTCGAGATGATAAAATAGAACTTCCGTCGTGTTTCCTGCTGGGCCGGCCTGTGACATCGCCATATGTCGCAACTCTCTAAGTCTGACGCAGCAATGCCAAAGAGGTAAAATAGCCTCTTGTGTGAAGTGTCATGTTTTCCTAAGTGTGAGGTCCGGTGCGGCGCTCGGAAACGAGCGCAGCCTGTGTGGGCGGTGAGGTTGGTAGCATCTTCGGGTTCGCTGCCTTTCTCCCGCCCACTGTGATTCTAGGGTCTAACCGGTTTGGCCGGTTTGGCCGTGCTTCTCTTCGGAAAACCGCTACGGACTTTTACGGAAGCACTCTAGGCCCTTCCCATACTCCGGCGCTTCCAGAAATTTTGGTGCGCATCCCTATACAGTTCTAAAACGACATTACCTCTTCGCCGAGCGGCGTATTTCGCCACTATCTCTCAAAGCGTCGATGCAGCGCGGCGACAAACGTTTGCCAACCTGGCGCATGCACTGGTCCAGAGAGGTGCTGCCAACAGGGTGTGACGGACAGAATTTATAGTAGTCGTTAGAGCAAGCATTCTTGACCTTGTTGCTCAAAGCGCCGGCGGAACCAGTTCCCAAAGCCAGCGCAGCCAGCGCCACAGCGGCCGCCAGACGTGCAGAATTGAAATTCAAACTTGTCATGCCCAATGTCCTTATCGGCAGTTTCTCGATGATCCCCGAAACGCGATTCATAGAGATTAAGATAGCGTTTCGATGGCCGTCGCGCCAGATCGGAGTGGGCGGATCGCCGCACAGGCC
>JBEBJD010000163.1:0-2145 GCA_040080075.1 Hyphomicrobium sp.
TCGATGAGGAGGGCGAGTGCGGTCATTGAGGATATCTCCTTCGTTAGCGCAATACTGATGCGGCAATTCTCACACCAAACTCCCCGCCAGGCTGTTCCGCAGGAGACAAGCCGGCCAGACCCCTCATTTAACTCCTACTCCGCCGCTTCTTTGGCCAGAAATCCGCCCGACTGGCGCCGCCAAAGATTGGCATAAAGGCCGCCCCGCTTCAGCAACTCGCCGTGACTACCTTGCTCGATGATACGGCCTTGGTCCATGATGACCAAGCGGTCCATAGCGGCAATCGTCGAAAGGCGGTGGGCTATAGCGATCACGGTCTTGCCGGCCATCAGCTCCAAGAGGCTGTCCTGGATCGCCGCTTCAACTTCGGAATCAAGCGCGCTCGTCGCCTCATCGAGCACCAGAATGGGTGCGTTCTTTAATAGTACGCGGGCGATGGCAATGCGTTGGCGCTGCCCGCCAGATAACTTGACGCCGCGCTCGCCGACGTGGGCCGAATACCCCCGGCGCCCGGCGAGATCTTCAAGCCCAGGAATGAAATCCCCCGCGTGCGCGCGATCAGCCGCGGCCTTGGCCGCGTCTTGACCGGCATCGGGCCGCCCATAGAGAATGTTGTCCATCACCGAACGGTGCAACAGCGAGGTATCTTGTGTCACCAGCCCGATTTGCGCGCGCAGGCTGTCTTGGGTGGCATTGGCAATGTCCTGGCCATCGATCAAAATACGCCCGCCTTCAAGATCGTAGAAACGCATCAAGAGGCTGACGAGCGTCGACTTGCCCGCGCCCGAGCGGCCGACCAGCCCCACTTTTTCACCTGGCTCGATAACCAGATTGAGGTTGTCGATAATGCCGCCTGTGCGCGTGTCGTCGAGCGTGCGCGCACGGCCGTAGCGGAAATCGACGTTATCGAAGCGGATTTCACCGCGCGTTACCGCAATCGCTTTGGCCTCTGGTTTGTCGAGAACGCTCCACGGCCGCGAAATCGTCTCCATGCTCTCGTGTGCGATGCCGAGATTTTCGAAGATGCCCGCGACCGTCCACATCACCCAGCCCGACATATTTACAATGCGGATGGTGAGTCCAAGCACGAGTGCAATGGCGCCGATAGTGACGGCGCTGACGCTCCACAGCCAGATGGCAAGTGCGGATATCGCTACCATCAGCACACCGTTGATGGCAAATAGCGACGTTTCCATCAGCGTCGTCAAGCGCAACTGATCCTGCAGGCGATCGAGCTGCTCGCGCATGGCCGAGCGAGCATAATCATCCTCTCGCTCAGTGTGAGCGAAGAGCTTCACGGTTAAAATGTTGGTGTAACTATCGACGATGCGTCCCGTGAGCATGGAGCGGGCCTCGCTGGTTGCCACCGCGCGCGCTTTCACCCGAGGCACGAAATAGCCCAGCACCAGAGCGTAAGCTGCAAACCAGGCAAACAGCGGAGCAATGAGCCGCACGTCGGCCTGCACGAACAGCACCAGCGCCGTCAGCCAGTAAATGGCCACAAACCAGATGGCATCGATGGCCTGCACCACCGACTCGCGCACCGCCGCGCCCGACTGCACCACCTTGTTGGCGACCCGGCCCGCGAAGTCGTTCTGGAAAAAACTCAAAGACTGCCGCAGTACGTAAGCGTGGCTCTGCCAGCGCACCAGCGTGGTGAACGAGCCGCCAATCATCTGATGCTTGATGAGATCATGGGCGAAGGAAACCAGTGGCCGCGCGATGGCCGCGACAAAACCCATGAACAGAAGCGTGTTCCAGTGGTCGTTGATAAAGGTCTGAGGCGTCGTGGCCGTGCGCATCAGGTCAACCAGAGAGCCGACAAACGCAAACAACGACGCTTCAATCACCGCCCCAATAAACCCCATGACAAGGAGCGCCGCAAAGGCGGGCCACGACTGCCGCACGAAATGCCAATAGAAGGCGCGCAGCGTGCCGGGCGGACGCACGGGCGGGGTCCCGGACTGAGATCCGGAGCCGGAAAACGGGTCGAGAAAGTTTTCAAACCAGCGAAACAACCGGGACAAGGAGAGTACTCACTTTAAAAAGTGCCATGCATTAAGACTTAATCGGCAGAACGTCTTGGCCGGATGAGCGGTAAAGCCCGTTTCGTGGTTTGCTCTGGCCTGAGGATGCGGTAAAGCC
>JBEBJD010000231.1:0-10182 GCA_040080075.1 Hyphomicrobium sp.
ATTTGATTGAATGGGCTGAGAGGTATCCAGCACCTCCGGTTTGTACTGCGTCGAAGAGGAATGGACACCACCATGAGCACGGCAACTAGCGAACTCTCGCAATCCCAACCGGGCCTTGCATCTGCCGTTAAAGAAGCCGCACGGCCGGCAAAGCATTGGTCCCGCAGAGTGGCTTGCGACCTCGTGGCTCTCAGTGACGGCATCGCTGTCTTCCTCGGCGCTGCTGTGCCCGCTGCCATTTATGGCAGCATCGGCGGTGTGGTTACAAACTGGGTCCTGCTCGCACAGACAAGCTTGGCCGCTACACTCATCACACACCTTTGCCTGAGGTACTGGAACCAGTACGACACGAGCCGCATTCACGATCTTCCGGTCAATCCCGCTTATATGCTGTCGTCATTGTTTGTTGGACTCCTGGCGATGGCCGGACTTGGCCTTCCCCACGCGCTTCAAGACGGGCATGTCTGGATTTGGCTTATGACCTGGATCTCGGCAAGCTTCACGTTCCTCGTGATCGCCCGGGGACTAGCTCAAGCAATTTTGAAGAAGGTCACTGCCACGGGCCGCTTCGACCAACGCGTTGCCGTGTTTGGCGCCGGCCCCATTGCGCGCCGCGTGCATGATCATTTGGTATCCCCAGGACTGGGTATCCATTTTGCCGGAGTTTTTGATGATCGCGCTGGCGAAGACCGTATCGACCCCGAAGGCCTGATCGTGGCTGGTAAGCTCAACGAACTCATCGCAGCCGCCCGCAACGACGAAATCGACCGCATCATTATCGCTTTGCCCCAGTCAGCTGGTGAACGAATTGCCATGATTGCCCGCAAGCTAGAGCATCTTCCCGTCAGCCTCCACATCGTTACGCACATTGCTTCGGACTTGATGGATGCACAGCCTCAACACCTTGTCTCGAGTCTGGGGTCTGTGGGTCTTCTGGATGTCAAATCCAAGCCGATGTCGGGCTGGTCGCCCGTTGTGAAACGGGTTGAAGACAAGGTATTGGGCACGCTCCTGCTGCTCGCAACCGCACCGTTGTTCCCTATCATAGCATTGGCGATCAAGGCTGAAACCCACGGCCCCGTCTTCTTCCGGCAGAGACGCCGCGGTCTAAACCAGCGCGAATTTAACGTCATAAAGTTCCGCACCATGCACGTGCAAGAGCAAGAGCAGGGAGACCATGTGCAACAAGCGATGCCCGGCGATGCCCGCGTGACGCGCGTTGGCAGCGTGTTGCGCCGCTTGAGCCTCGACGAACTGCCCCAACTCGTCAATGTCTTGAAGGGTGACATGTCGCTCGCGGGTCCACGCCCGCATGCCCTCGTCCATGACGACAAATTCAGCGAAGAGCTGGAATCATATGCCAATCGCCAGCAGGTCAAGCCCGGCATGACAGGCCTCGCTCAGGTCCGTGGCTTTCGCGGCGAAACGTCAAGCCCCGAAGCACTGAAGGCGCGCGTCGATGCCGACATTGAATACATCAAGACGTGGTCGCTTGGCCTCGATATCTCGATCCTGGCTAGAACAGTGGCCGCGGTACTGACTGGAAAGAACGCCCACTAAGACCGTCTGCTGTGAGGCGCCTAGGGAAAGCCTTAGGCGCCAGCTGGCCAGATGAAGGCGAATGATATGAAGGCCGCTCCGCTGCCAGTTCTTATGTTGATCGTCAGCTTCGTGTGTCCCACGGAGCTGTCGGTCTTCATTTGGGATCTACGGCTGCCGCCTCACCGCTTGGCCCTCCTCGTCCTGGTGCCACTCGCCCTCTACCGTCTCGTCACGCGGCCAGACATCCGGTTCCGCGTCTTTGACGGGCTGTTTGTAGCATTCGGGCTATGGACGGCATGGGTCTATGGCCAGCACGCCGAAAACAGTGGTTACGTTTACGGTGGCTCAGTCGCGCTCGAAAGCCTCGGCGGCTACCTCGTGGCCCGTGCCTGGGTCCGAGATCAACAAACCCTACTCGCCACTCTTCGCGCCATGATGGCGGCAATCGTCTTTGTTGCGCTTGTGGCGCTGCCAGAGACGCTTCTTGGGCAGATTTTTACGCACGACTTTCTCTACTATGTGACGGGCTACAGACATCCCACCGGCCTTGAAATCCGCGCATCGTTTTTAACCCGCGCCTATGGCACGTTCGATCATCCCATTCACCTTGGCACGTTCTGCGCGGCGCTATTCGCTCTGTTCTGGATTGCCGAACGCAAGACTATGAAGCGCACCCAGCGCGCCGCGTTTCTGGGTGGCGCCACATTGCTCGGGCTGTCCTCGGCCCCGTTGTTATGCATCGCCTTGCAGACCGCCATGCTCGCCTGGGAACGGTTCACCCGTGGGCTAGCGCAGCGTACCCCTCTCACCTTGGCCGCCATCGCCGGTCTCTACCTGGGAGCTTCACTGGTCTTAAACCGCTCGCCCATCTACTTGATCGCAACCGGCATGACTTTCGATTCCTGGACCGGCTTTTACCGCCTGCAAATCTGGGAACATGGTCTTAACAACGTGTGGGCCAATCCATGGATTGGCATTGGACTTGCCGAATGGGACCGGCCCAAGTGGATGGTGTCATCTACCGTCGACACATTTTGGCTGGTCACGGCGATGCGCGGCGGCATCCCTGGTTTTCTGATCCTGGTTTTTGCGATAGGATTCCTGGCTCGCGCTGCCGTTGTGCGGGGCATCGAGAACCCGGATCGCGACGTCAGGCGGCTGGCGACTGGCTGGATGATGTCACTGATCGCGCTGTGCTTGATCGCCTGCACGGTTCATTACTGGAACGCGCTCAATGCGTTTTTCTTCTTTTTCCTAGGGCTTGGCGGCTGCTTCGCCGATCCCAAAAAGAAACGATTCAACGCCACAGTTGCTCAGCGCCAGCAGGCCTCAATGCCGCCGCCCCACCTATCCATCAGCGATGGCGCCATCGGCCCCTACGCAGGCGGTGCAGCAAGTTATGGCCTTCTGACTACTTAACCCTGGGGCCATTCAAACCAGCTTACTTTCATAATTGCCTGGCGACGGAGCAATGACGTCAGGCTGCCCTGCGCGCGCGAGCGCTCCACAGACCACCATTTGAAACCTGAAACTGAAGCCCCAGTTCAAGAATGGAGTTTGCCACAAGATCCGTTTTTGCGTCCCAGCTCTCTGGCGCGACACGCTGGCGGCCAGCTTGTATATCGTAGGGCTCATCCAGTGAGCTTTGAATCTGGCGCGCAAACTCCTCTGGCCCGTGTGCCGTGCGCACCAGATCACGATAGCCGTCCAATGCCGCGAAGTCTGTGGTCACGACAGGACGCCCGACGGCCAGATATTCTTTGAGCTTAATCGGATTGCAGGCCTTGATCCAATCGCTTGAATTCCAAGGCATGATCAGAACATCCATGGCCGCCATGTAGTGGGCAATCTCATCATAGGGCTTGCGGCCCAGGAAGCGCACGTTGGGCAGCGTGCACCAGCCGTCCGGTAACGAACTGCCGCCGATCATCACAAACTCAACACCAGGTAAGCGACTTGCCGTATCGAGGAAGAGTTGCGGATCAAAGGTATGTGCGTCGATACCGCCGACAAATCCCGCGCGTGGACGGCGCACACCTTTGAGGCCGTCCACGTCATTGCCGCCAGCCTGACCAGCTCGCGCAAAAACATCGAAGTCGACGCCATGTGTGACGATCAACTGGCGCTTGACTTGTTCGCGCTCTTCATCAGCCAGATGAGGGGCGGAGTAGATTGTCAAATCTGCTTTGGCTTTCATCGCCTCAATTTGGCGGCCCAGAAGCACCGGATCGCCCTCGGGAAACGCCTCGAAGCGATCGGTGCGCTGCAAGACGATTGCTGCCGGATTCATTTCACTCATCATGGCAGCTCCCGCGGGACAGTGCAGCCACAGCACAGGGTTGCGAATTCCAGCCCGGGCCGCTGCAGCCCGAATCTGCGGATTCAGCGCCCAGTTGGTCAGCCGTGCCCCAGTTTCACCCGGCAGCACGACGGGCGAAAACACCCAGAACTTGTTCTCAACGTTGACCGCACCGCGGGACAGGCTTTTCAGCTTCCGGCCCATGCGCTGAGCGAAGACTTTCTTGTCAGCCAGATCCGGCATGCGCACGCCGATCGAATTGACGAACAGTACGGGCCATTTGCGCGCCAGGCGTCGCATGATTTGGAAATCGAAGTGCCCGCGATTGTGATACCACCAGTCTTCGCCGCCCAAGCAGATAATGCCGTCAAACGTCTTCGTATCGCCGTTGGTGCGCATGTGTGGTGCCCAGTTCTCTTGAACGGCGGCAGTATCGGTGAGCTGCGTTAATCTTTTGCTTATCAAGTCGGCTCTTGTTTCACCCTCCAGGCTTAACGCCAGGTTAGCCGGACCGCGTTAGGATGGCGGTTCAATTGCTCCCTCTCGTTTGCAGCAGACGCTAAAGGGAACTTCTGATCCAAGGCGGCACTGGAGCACCGGTGTTTCTAGAGCCGCACAGGCATGCTAATTCGTAACTTTAATTCAGGCTCCTGGTATGACCTCACCCTCCGAGATCGACGTCTCGATCCTGATCGTCAGTTACAATACCCGTGCACTCACCCTTGAAGCTATATCTTCGGCTGCTCGCGAGACTGTGCGCTCAACTTTTGAGTTCATTGCTGTCGACAACGCCTCACATGATGGATCGGCCCAGGCGCTTGCCCAGCACCCCGTTAAACCGCAGCTCATTGCCCTCAAAGCCAACATCGGCTTTGCCCGCGCCAACAATCTGGCGGCCCGGCACGCCCGCGGCCGCTACATCCTGCTGCTCAACCCCGATACGGCCGTACTCAACGGCGCCATTGATGCGCTCGTCGAATTCGCCGATGCCAATCCCGATGCCCAGATCTGGGGCGGGCGCACGGTGTTTGCCGACGGTAGCCTCAACCCGGCCTCGTGCTGGGGCCGCATGACCTTATGGAACCAGATTTGCCGGGCGATCGGCCTGACGGGTCTCTTGCATCGATACGAGTTTTTCAACGGTGAGACGTTCGGCAGTTGGCAGCGCGACAGTGTGCGCCAAGTCGATATCGTCTCGGGTTGCTTCTTTCTGATCCGCCGCAGCGTTTGGGAAGAGCATAGCGGCTTTGACCCGCACTTTTTCATGTATGGCGAGGAAGCTGATCTTTGCCTCAGAGCCGCAAGATCCGGCGCTAAGCCGATGATCACGCCTGCCGCAACGATTATTCACCTGGGCGGAGCTTCGGAAACCGCGCGAACCGCCAAGATGACCAAATTGTTGAGCGCCAAAGCGAGCCTTATAGCACGCCATTGGCACCCACTGTCCGCGCCCATTGGACAGGCCCTTCTCGCCTTCTGGCCGTTGTCGCGCGCTATTGCGCTGCATGCAGTGAGCACGCTGACACGATCCAAGGCCCGGCGCCAGACGGCGCGCACCTGGTATGAGATCTGGACTCTGCGTAAGAGCTGGATGCACGGCTATCCAGAGTACGACGCAAATGGAGACGGCACGCTGACGCCGTGTCCAGCAACTCTCAACCCGGCGGCCTGAGGCAAGAGATCCATGGCCCACAGCTCAGTAATCCAATCCTGTGTCAGCGCCTTAATTGAACGCCCCGATGGCGGCGAGCCGGCACCTGGCGCGCCTGTGCGCTACACAATTGCCAGCCTGATCAACGATGCCGCCCAATATGCGCAAATGCGCGCCTCGTTTAGGGCTGGCGGCTTCACACCTGACGATTGCGAATTTCTTTTCATTGACAACAGTCATCAGAACCGTGCCTGCGCCTATCGTGGTTTGGACGCCATGCTTTCAGTTGCGCGTGGTGAAATCGTAATCCTATGCCATCAGGACGTGCGCCTGTTGAGCGATGACCGCGAGACGCTGGACGCCAGACTTGCCGGCCTCACCTCCACCGATCCAGACTGGGCCTTAGCAGGCAATGCCGGCGGCGTGAGCCCTGGTCACTTGGCCCTGCGCATTACTGACCCGCATGGTGCTGGACAAAATAGGGGTTCCCTGCCCGCGCGTGTCATAAGCCTGGACGAGAATTTCATCGCCGTGCGGCGCATGGCGCGCATCGGATTTTCCCGTGATTTGTCAGGCTTTCATTTTTATGGTGCCGACATCTGCCTCAATGCCGCTATGGCCGGCTATCGCGCCTACGTTATAGATTTCCATCTCGCCCATCTGTCGGCTGGCAATAAAAATGCCTCGTTCGACCAAGCACGGGAGGCCTTCGCTAAAAAGTGGAGTTCAGCGCTAGCGCCGCGCTGGATGCAGACAACTTGCGCACTTGTGCGTTTATCGGGCGGTAAGCTTGGGCGAATGGCCGGCCACTTTGCAGCTCGGCCGCTGGCGTCGATCCAGCGCCGCCGTGTGATGACTGCCGGAGGCGGCCGTGGCGCATAGTCAAGCGTCCTCCCCCGAAGAGCACGGTGCCTTTACCCGGCGAGTTGCCTCGCAAGGCGCACTCCTGTTTTCCGGTTTCGCCGCCGCGCAGATCTGTTCGTTTCTTCGTAATGCCATTCTCGGTCATTGCTTGGCCAAGGGCGACTTCGGCATTGCCGCCACCTTGACCATGGTCTTGCAGCTTGTCGAGAGCCTGACTGACACCGGCGCTGACCGCCTTGTCGTGCAAGCGCCGGGCGGCGATTCCCCGCGCTTTGTTGCAACTGCTCATTCGGTGCTCATCGGGCGCGGAATGCTGACGGCTATCGCGCTTTATCTTGCAAGTGGTCCTTTCTGCAGTTTTCTTGATATTACTGAAGCGCAGCAGGCTTTCGAACTCGTCGCACTTGTGCCGCTGATCAAAGCGTTCTGTCACCTCGACACGCGCCGGGCCCAGCGCGGACTCGATAACCGCCCGCAAATGCTCATTGAAGTCGTGCCCCAGTTGATTGTTCTGGCGCTCACGGTTCCCGTGCTCGGCTTCATCCCAAATTATGCCGCTGTCGCCGCATTATCACTCGCATACGCCGGCACAACGCTGCTCGGGTCGCACGCCGTTGCACATAGGCCATACGCCATGGCGGCAGATGGGCCAGTATTGAGACAGCTCATCGCTTTTGGCTGGCCGATTTGGCTCAGCGCGTTTCCCCTATGTGCCGTTTATCAAGGCGACCGCATAATCATCGGCAAACTCTACGGCATGGAAGTGCTGGCGGGATATTCAGTTGCCTTCATGATAACCATGGTTCCAGGGTTGATCGCCGCCAAGGTGGGCCAGGCTCTTATTTTACCTGTTCTGACCTCGCAGCGCGACAACCCGCGCACCTTTGCCAATCGTTATACCAGCCTCAGCACTGTTACCGCTCTTGCCGCTGCGCTCTATTTCGTTGTGTTCGGGGTCGCGGGCGAATGCATCGTGCCGCTCGCATTTGGCCCCAACTATACGGGCCTGGGCCCTCTGACGGCATGGCTGGCACTTATGTGGATGGTGCGGATGGTGCAGGTGGTTCCGGGCATGGCCGTCATGGCTCATGGAGAAACCCAGCCATTTCTCATTGCCGGGCTCATTCGCGCCGCCAGCCTGCCAGCCGGTCTAGTCCTGGCCCTGCAGGGCTTCGATATCGTATCACTCGCAGCTGCGGGCACCGCGGGTGAACTCGCGTCATTCGCCTACATTGTCTGGCGGGCCGGCAAGTGCAATGCGCTGCTGCCTGCAGCAAGCCTGAACTCGACACTTTGGCTAGGTGGCGTTGCAGCCGTTACTGCGATGACAGCTGGAGGCATTGCGACTGGCAATTTCGCCGATCGCATCACCTGTACTCTGCTGTTGGCCGCCTGCGTAACTGGTTATGCCGTGGCCTCGCAACCAACGTTGCGAGACGGCATTGCGGCGATAATGCCGCCGCGCCGCTTCCCAGCCTGAATCACCGGTCTGATCTATCTCAACCGCGCAAGCGCGACCGGATGATGCGAGGGAACTCATCGTCTTGCGGACCAGGCGCGCGGGCCGAGGCCACATGCTCGCGGCCCTCTTCGAGCGACCACCAGTTTTCCTGCTGCGCCGCCGCTGGCGGCATGGCCGCTTGGGACGGCCGGGCAGTTGCTGTTGCGGGTTGAGCTGGATTGGGGGCAGAGGGAGTGCGCTGCTGCGTGGCATACTGTTGCTGCGCGATCTGGCCTTGTTGCGGCGGCTGTGTCGCATTCATTGGCGCCGATGCGCGCGCAGCAACCGGCGAGCCCCCGAACCAGGCCTCGATCAGATCGAGTTCATCGGCTGATAAATTCAACCCTTGGCTACGGCAGCGCGCGACCACAAAATTGCGGAACCGGCTTGAGACCAAATTGGCCGAGGCGCCCTGTTCAAACCAGGGATCGGGCTCGCTGACTACATCAAGGACGAAACGCACGTCATCGCGGCGCAGTTCGACGCCGATCTCGCGCGCCCGCATCTCGATATTCACAAACGTCTGGTTGCCATTGAGGTTATTGGCGTTGATCTCTTCGGCCATCACCTCGAACAATGCGCGATATTCGGGCGGCGAGAGCGGCGGCGCCTGGCATGCCTCGTGTATGCGGGCGATGGACTGCTGGATTGTGCTCTGTGCGGGCGAGGTGCGTTGAACAGGGGGCTGCTCTGCGGGTTGCATGCCGAACTGCTGTCGCGGAACGGGCGGACGGACCGGCGCCGCCGGAGGGTTTGCCGGCATCGAAGCGTACTGAAGCGGCGCGTTCGTTGGAGCGGGAGCAATTACCGTAGAAGCAGCGGCTGCTGCCGGGCGCTCTGGGGCCGTTGCGGCGGCAGGAGCGGGGACAGATACACGCTCGGTGCGTTGCTCGATCCGCGGCTCGCGCGTCGGCTCATAAGAGATTTCCTTGCGCGGCTCTGGAGCGCGCTGCGCCACCACAGCCGTAGCAGTAACCCGCGGTGCTTCCTGCCGCGAAGCGTCAAAAACAAAATACGGCGGTTGATCCGTCAAACGAATATCCTGGGGCAATGCCACTGCCAGAAGTTCACGGAAACCAGCCATTCCGGCCCAGTTCGAACCGGCAGTACGGTCGTGACCAAGTGTGCGAACGGCACGGTCCGCCAGCGCTTCGAGAGGCACCGGTTGTCCAGCAGATCGAACGAGGCCTACGACCAGATGGATGATTTCCGCACCCATCGTGTCGAGTTCGCTGACTTGGCGCGCTGCGGGCGGCAGTGCCGCCTGAGCAGGCTGAACCGTAACCTGGGCTGCCTGTGAAATCTGATCATTAGATTCGGCTTGTCCCCCCAACCGGCCTTCGAGCAGTAAGGTGATGAGGTCCTGTTCGCGCACTTCGCCGTCGCTCAGTGCCGTGTAGGGCGCCGCCGTGTGATCGTTGGCAAATACGATAGTGCGGCGGGCATGAGCACGCAACCGATGCAACACGGGCGTGAAATCCGCATCTCCCGAAAGCAGCACAAATTCGTCGAAGTAGGTCTGGTGATCGAGAAGATCGCGCACATCCATGACCATGCGAATATCGGCCGAGTTTTTGAGCTGAGCGGTCAGAGGCGGGCAGTCGACCACTTCAAATCCCGCGCGCAAATAGTGATGGCGCACGAACGGGAAGGAGTTCATGTCGGTCGAGTTGTCGGAACTGTTACGGCGTGGAACAGGATTACCGTAGCAGCGGTTCATAACGATGCGGCGTGTGCCGGACGCAGCGTTGCCGTGTGTCGGCGTGATAAGCCGCCCGCTTTCGATTTCCCTGATCCAAAGCACCGCGTCCTTCGCAAAGCGCTTGGCCGCTTCCTCGCTCTTGCGCCTGAGCGACATGTAAATGTTGTCGTAGTCGACAAAAACCGCGCTCAACATTGGTCCAGAACCAACCATTCCCGAAAACTGGGCCTTCATGTCCGGCAACCCCCAACTTACCCGCCTAACGTCTTGACGGGCCACAAAATGGTGAGTCGGGCCTGTGCAGCAAGCGCAGC
The DNA here is from genome assembly GCA_040080075.1 of Hyphomicrobium sp. Lineage (GTDB taxonomy): Bacteria > Pseudomonadota > Alphaproteobacteria > Rhizobiales > Hyphomicrobiaceae > JANNFX01. The sequence continues at coordinate 9,874 of JBEBJD010000231.1, forward strand.
AAAGCCTCAATCACGCCAAAATTCGCGAATGCTGGAATTTGGTCATATATTTCCGCAGGTTGTCGCGCGCTTGGTAAGCCAATGACTCGTGGACAACTTTACCTGGACTTGGGTTCGTCTTGGCGGCGCCGGGTTGCCGTTGCTGACCACTCAGCATGATTCGCAGTTGTGCGCCGTGCCCGCGCCATTCACGGCTCAAAATCCGCGCCAGCTATTTCAAACCCATCGAACGTGAAACCCGGTGCAACGGTGCAACCAACAAGTGTCCATGCGCCAAGGCTCTTAGCTTGTTGCCAATATCCGGCCGCC
>JBEBJD010000107.1:0-2143 GCA_040080075.1 Hyphomicrobium sp.
GATCTCGGCGGGCTTCAGCCTGCGCCTGGCGTGTTCGATATGGACAAGCTGAACTGGATGAACGGCCACTACCTGCGGCAACTCTCTCCATCCGAGATTGTCACCAAGGTTCGCGAATTTGCACTCGCGGAGTCTACGGCTGAGTACTGGGAGCGGGAGGCGAATGCGGATAAGTCGGTCATGCCCGGACTGTTGCTACTCAATTCTGCAGCAGCGACGGATTTGGAACTGGTTGAGCGAGCAGTTCAGCTAGAACAGGAACGTGTCGTGACCCTCGCTGAGTTTGGCGAAGCATGCGCTTTTTTCTTCCAGGATGAGCCTCCCTTTGATCCGAAGGCGATTGAGAAGTGGTTTGCGGCTTCGCATGCGCGCCAACTGTTGGAAGATTTGGTTACACGTTTTGAGGGCCTGGATTCCTGTACCCCCGAGGACTGCGAGAGCTTTATTCGGTCTTGGGCGGAGACGAATGCGATGGAAAAGATCGGCCCCGTAGTTCACCCTACTCGAGTAGCGATGACGGGAAAGACGGTGGGTCCGGGATTGTTCGAGCTTATGGCAGCACTTGGGCCAGCTCGAATTGTCAAACGAGCAAAGCGGGCTCTGGCCCAAATCTAAACCCGCGGAGGGCACAAAAAAATCCCCCACGGCTTGCCGTGAGGGATTTTTTGTAAAGTAGAAACTACTTGAGCTCGACTTTTCCGCCGGCTTCTTCGATTTGCTTCTTGATCTTCTCGGCATCGTCCTTGCTGATGCCTTCCTTGATCGGCTGTGGTGCGCCGTCGACGAGGTCCTTGGCTTCCTTCAGTCCAAGACCGGTGAGCTCTCGAACGACCTTGATGACGCCGAGCTTGTTAGCTCCGGCTTCGGTCAAGACGACGTTGAACTCAGTCTTCTCTTCGGCTGCTGGTGCAGCGTCGCCGCCACCCATCATGCCCATCGGCATTCCCATCATGGGAGCTGCGGCAGTTACGCCAAACTTGTCTTCGAGAGCCTTTTTGAGGTCGCTCAATTCCATCGCGGTCATGCCGCTAATTTTTTCTACAATAGATTCAACAGTTGTTGCCATATCTTTATTTCTCCGTGTGTGTGTTTTCTTTTTTTATTCGGCTGCAGGTGCTTCGGGAGCATCTTCAGCAGGTGACGATTCTTCTGGGGCATCGGCGGCCGGTTCGGCGACGACTTCAGCTTCTGGGGCTGGAGCGGCTGCTTCGACTTTCGCTTCTTCCTTCTTGACCGGGGCAGGGGATGATTCGGCAACCTTGTCTGCGACCGCACCGATGACTCGGATTGGATCAGCATACAGGGCTTCGATCACGCTAACCAGGTTAGAAAGAGGAGCGGCGATAACGCCAATGACTTGGGCAATGAGAACATCCCGGTGTGGGAGCTTGCTCAGGGCTTCAACTTCTTTTGCAGTAAATGCTTTACCGCCAAAGAACCCGCCTTTCACTGCGAGCTTTTTGCTCGATGTCGCGAAGTCTAGAAGGACTTTGCTGCATTCCGATTCGTTTTCATAAATGAAAGCGACGGCAGTGGGGCCGTTGTGAAGCTCATAAGGAAACTTTTGTACATCATCGCCCGCCGCGATTCGAAACAGGGTGTTTTTGATAACGTGAATGTCACCGCCCTTGGCTTTCAACGAGCCACGAAGCTTTTGGAGCTCCTTGGTGCTGAGACCTCGGTAATCGGCGAAAACCACGCCCGCAGAGTTGGAATACCACTCTTTGGCCTGTTCGATGACGGCTGCTTTTTCCGTTGTAGGCATAATTTTGCTACCTCCTGTAAGTTCAAAGGCTCCTGGACGTGGTAATCCAAGAGCCTTTGGCAGCAACTTGCGGTCACTGTTGAATGCTATAAATCTGATTACCCCTCGGCTGGCTTTCTCCGTTTAAGGCGTCTCCGCCTCCAGCTGTCTTGAGAGCAATGCAATTATACCCTGGCTTGCAATCGTTTGTCCAGGGCAAGAGCAAACTGGGACTCCAAGATCGCGATGCAAACAGAATTGATGGTGAGCTGAGCGGGTTGACTGAATACTTTTTCAGGGCTTACTTTGGGAATCTGAATAGGAATGCTCGCGTGAACAAGAACGGCTCGATCCGTCAAGCGCAAAGCGCATCCGCAAACCTTGAGGCACGTCCTGGGG
>JBEBJD010000258.1:0-2117 GCA_040080075.1 Hyphomicrobium sp.
CTGGGGAGTCATTTCGCCAAGGTGAAACTTTAGCGAGAAAATGATTCGGGCACACCGGTGCATTCGCCAGAAGAGCATTCCAATCTTGTCCTCGGGCCCTCGCGGAAAGCCCATGTCCCAAAGCAAAAATTCCCAATACAAAGCCCAACCTTCAATCCAAAACGGCGTACCAAAAAGCTCGCGATGGGGGTTGTTGCGAGACATATAGAACTGCTGCAGGTGGTGGCCAGGAATCAACTCGTGCTGAACCGTCGCACGCGCAAAGTGAGGGTTGTTGCCTCGCAGGCTCATCATCTTCGCGTCGTGTTCCATCGACTGAGTCGGAAAGCTCACCAAGATGGACTCGCCGCCTAAGAAAAAAGGGCTTTCTAGTTGTCGTTCCGGCGACATCATCTCCATTCGCCATGTCTCCTTCGCGAGATCAGGAACACTGACTAGATTGCGCTTCTCGATAAAGTCAATCGCGTCGACCGCAAGGTCGCGAATCAGCTTCGGCTGCTGACCGGGTTCCACATAAAGATTCTTGACATGCTCTAACCCCTTCTTCCAATCCTTGAAACCGAGTTCCAGGCAAGCCTTTTTCATCTCGCCCTCGCACCACGTAAACTCCTGATTCGCGATGTCAATCAATTCCTCCGGAGTGTAGTCAATCAGATCAGCACGCAAGTCGGCCAGCAGCGCATCCCTGCCAATCGGATCGCCAACGATGGTCTTGCTGTCGCCTTCCGCAATCCCAGCCACCTTCTCCATAAGGTGCTTCTTATACTCTGCCAGTCCCTGAGAGCATGCCTTGTAAGGTGCCTCACACCACCAAGTAAAGGTCGGATCGTAGCCGGCATAGAACCGGTACCAATGCTCTAAAACGTCACTGAGAGAACTGACCGCCTTCGCCGCACGAACCGCAAGTGCTTGCTTGATCTTCTGATCCTTCGTCAAGTCCGCCGCCTTCGCGAGCTGCTTTGCAAGGCTGTTAAGCTGAACCGCCGTGGCTCGCGGATCAACCTGACCCATGTCCGCCCGAAGTTTCTCGTCGAGGGCAATGATGTCAGCGGCAAACGGAGTAAGAGGTCCAAGTTCCTTCCGATGATCCGCAGCTACCTTCAGATCAACCATCTGGTTTTCCAAATGCTGACGCAGAAGAACATAGTCGAGTTGTCCTTCGATGTTCAGTTTCTCAAACCCAACTTTCTTGAGGTCAGAAAGCTGACCTACAAAAAACTTGTCCAGCCGTTGCGCCCGAAACTCTGACAGCCCAATCGGATATTTCCGCTGAATACTCCCAAGATCAGCCCCATAGCGCCGAATGTAATCAGCCATTCCATCGGTAGCGGAAGCAGTGGTCATAAGAAAAATTGTAGCAAGAATGGCGGATGCCGCATTCGGTCGCATCATCCTACGCTACCCTAAGACAACAAAAAAGCCCCAGCCGATTGGCTGAGGCTTTGAGATATTTCGGATTACATGTGTCTTTCAAGCATCGCGGCAAGCTGCGGCTTGGGAAGACCGCCTACGTGTCGCTCGACTTCCTGACCGCCTTTGAAAACGATGAGAGCGGGAATGCTCATCACACTGTACTTGTTCGCAAGGTCGCCTTCTGCATCCACGTCTACCTTTAGAACCTTAGCTTTGCCCTCCATTTCTTTTGAAATCTCATCCAAAGCCGGAGCAATGGCTCGGCATGGACCGCACCACGATGCCCAAAAATCCACAAGGACGGGTAATTCGGACTGGAGAACTTCGGTGTCAAATTGCGATGTCGTAACTGCTGCTGCCATTAATTTTTCCTATTAGTAATAAAGACGCCAACGATTGACGCCCCGTTTCAAATGGGTATACCAGACTCAACCAAAAAAGTGTAACCAGACGGCACCCGTTCCCCGTCCTAATACACGTAAAATGCCAGGAGGCACCAACTCACCTTGAAGATGAAATTTATTCCAACGGCCCTTAGCCTAGTTTTAGTTTGCTCTGCAGTCTCTGTGGACGCTCAGTCCAAGACCCGAAAGAAAACAGGACGAATCGGTGAGGTTTCCCTCGCTGGAATCAGCCTGTACGATTCAGGACAGCAGCTCATTAAGAAATTTGGTTCACCTGACGAAATTTTAGCAATTACGGTC
>JBEBJD010000016.1:0-2106 GCA_040080075.1 Hyphomicrobium sp.
GCGACCGGCGATCGCTCGTCCGCTACGACACCCCCTCGATTGAGGGCTTCAAACTCTCGGCGGCCTGGGGGGAAGATGACTTTTGGGATGCGGGCGTGCGTTATGCTGGTGAGCTGGCTGGATTTAAGCTTGCCGGCGGCATCGCCTATGCTCAATACACCGATGACAGCAATGGACTAAATTTGCGCGGCTGTGCGGGTCTCGATCCAGATGGAGGGATATCGAGCCAATCGGACACAAGTTGCCACACGTTGGGGCTTTCCGCATCAATCATGCATCTGGCGACGGGTCTGTTCGTAACAGGAGCCTGGGGCAGAAAGACTGACGATTTGCGCGCTGAGCGGTTTGCTGCGGCGGGCGTGACAAAAGTTGCGATCGATAACAAAGATGATTTCTGGTCTCTCCAGGCCGGTATCGAACAGAAGTTCGTTAGTATCGGCAAGACCACCCTTTACGGCGAATACTGGCGCGGCACGGCTGGCGCACAGATTGGCGATACCAGTGGCGATCCACAAAGCTTCCAGTCCGTGAGCGATGCGGCCGGCCTTGGTTTTGCGGCGGCGCGTTCGGCTGGATCGGAGGCCAGTTACTGGGGGGCAGGGCTCAACCAGAGTATCGATGCCGCCGCGCTCGATCTCTATATCGGATACCGTCACTATGAGGGTAGTGCAAACCTGTTTGACGCCAGTGGGGCGGGGAAGTCCGCAACGGTTGAATTCCAGGACGTGGACATCGTGATGAGCGGCGCCAAGATCAGTTTTTAGGAACCGGTTTTAAGACCGGATTGAATTTCATTGCGATCACGAGGCCGTTCGAGGGTTCGGATGACCAATCCCTGGCGCGGGTAGCCGTTTGCGTAGCGTTTACAGACCTAGACAGACGAGATTGCCGCATTGCAGCAGGCCACGGCTCAGTTGAATACAGGCTAAGCATCTGATACAGCGATACAAATAGCATAATCTCCGGTCATTCTTAGGTTGTCTGTGTGGCCTTGCTGCCACATTGCAGCGCAACCACACTGGTCGCGAGAAATGTTCATCCGCACTTAACTGGCGGCAGATGAGAGTTGTTTCGGCGCAATGGCATGGCATCTTACCGACTCGATAGGGCGCGCGTGCACAAGTAGGGCAGTGCCATGCGCCAGTTGCAAATTTCCGGTTAGCCGGATGCGGGGACTGAACGAAATGCGTTGGAATAAGTTTTTGAGCTTGGGCGTACTTCTGGCGCTTGCCAGTACGTCGGCGTTGGCGTTTCAGGAGCAGGGCTCACAACCGGCTATTGAACAGCCGCAGGCCGAGGCACCTGCTGTCCCGCAAGCTGGCATGGCACCATCCGATGCCACCTCGCAGCCTTCGTCTGGGGGCACCGAGGTCCGCATTCCGGGTTTGGGAAAGCTCGGCGTATTGCCAAAGATGGATTTCGGCCTTGAGCTCTTGTACGGGGCGAGCGAGCCAAAACCCGTCGAGGAAGATCGCGAAGTTCCTGCTGACGATCTGACCATTCGCGGCACCATCAAGCATCCTTTCTGATGCAGCTTGTCAGTTCCGCTACCGTGGTTAAAGCAGTGGTATCAGGGGAGCGCTATCGCGCTCCCTTTTATTTTGGGCTTTGATGACGGCTCAGTTTGGTTTACGGGGCACATTGAACTCGCCTCGTTTGAGACGTGATGCCTGCCCCTAGTGTCCTGTCTCCGAAATGCCTTCATATATTGCCGCACCCTCGCCGGGGCATTTCGGAGACAGAAGGACACTAGGCAACCAATAGTTCTAGTGTGGTTTGTATCTCGCTATTGCCTTCCGGTATGAGCTGCGAATGATGAAGGCATTTGCGACACCACACTAGCGGATCCACGCGCGATGCCTTTAGCCCCCGTTCTCGTCCACATATTTACGGCTCTTGGAGCGGTGTGCGCCCTGTTTGCGGCTCTTGCTATTCCACATCAGGATTGGGTGGGTTTATTTTTCTGGCTTGGCGTGGCGTTGTTCATCGATGGCATCGATGGCACTTTCGCGCGCATGGCTGAAGTTGATAAGCGCTTGCCGCGGTTTTCGGGCGAAACGCTTGATCTCGTCATCGACTACGTCACCTACGTGTTCGTTCCGGTGC
>JBEBJD010000060.1:0-2103 GCA_040080075.1 Hyphomicrobium sp.
CGGCGTCACCACGTCGGGCGGCACGCTCGATATTCTGCTCGAAACAGGATGGGCGCGCCCGCGCGGACGCCGGCGCGCGCCCGGCAAACCGATCACCTACGGTACGACCGAAAGTTTTCTCAATCACTTTGGGCTCGACAACATTAAGGATTTGCCGGGCCTTCAGGACCTGAGGGCGGCGGGACTGCTCGATGGCACACTGCCGCCTGGTTTCTCGGTCCCCGAGCCAACGGACGTCGCAGCCTTGATGGCCGACGAACTGCCACTTGAGGACGATGCGGGCGCTGAAGCTGAAGACCGCCAAGCCGAATTGTCTCTGGACCAGACGGATGACGGCGAGTCGGGGGATGGTTTACGTTTGGAAGACTTGCCTGAAGTCGAGGACGCCGCTAATCGGGACCCCACAACCGGCGGGTCAGCCTAACTCGTACCGTCTCGCGCCACTCCATAGAACGGTTATGCGTTTGCAAATCTGGTCTCCAAAGCGGCCCGCCAATCCAGCACCTGCCGGTGACGACTGGCCGGCCGGCATCTCGCCGCGGGGCCGCGCGGCTGCGGCGTTCGCAGCGCGTCTGACGTTTGAGGAGGTCAGGCGCTGGTATGGGGCGTCTCATGCCCTGCGCGGCGTGTCGCTGGATATCGCCCCCGGCGAGGTCATGTGCCTGCTGGGTCCATCGGGTTGCGGCAAGACCACTCTGCTGCGTGTGGCGGCCGGCATCGAGAAGCCTTCCAGCGGACGCGTGCTGATCAACGATTGGGAGGTGGCGGGGCCGGAGCGCTTCGTGCCGCCCGAGCAGCGCGGCATCGGCTTGATGTTCCAGGATTTTGCGCTCTTTCCACATCTGACGATTCTTGAAAACGTGGCCTTCGGACTGAAGGCGTTGCCTGCGCCCGATGCCAACCGCGAGGCGATGTCGGTGCTGGCCCGCTTTGGCCTGGAGCGCTATGCCAACGATTACCCGCACATACTATCGGGCGGGCAGCAACAGCGCGTGGCGTTAGCCCGCGCCATCGTTCCGCGGCCGGCGGTAATGCTGATGGACGAGCCGTTTTCCGGGCTCGACGTGCAACTGCGCGATAGTGTGCAAGAAGAGACATTGGCGCTGCTGCGCGAGACGCGCGCCACTTCGATGATAGTGACGCACCATCCGGAAGAGGCCATGCGTCTGGGTGATCGCATCGCAGTTATGCACGCGGGCCAGATTGTGCAGCAAGGCCGTGCCGAAGATTTATATCACCGTCCCGCGGCACTATTTGTGGCGCGGCTGTTTTCGGAAATCAATGAGGTCAGCGGGCAGGTGCGCGGCGGGGCCGTCGCAACGCCTGCCGGCGCCATTCCAGCGCTGGGATATCGTGATGGAGAAGACGTCATTTTGTGTATCCGGGAGCGGGGCGTTAAAATAGCCGCGGCCGGAGGCGGTCTCCCTGGACGCGTCCTCGACGTCAAATTTCTGGGCGATGCAGCGCTGCTGGAGTTGGGGGTCAGCGGCTTTGATGCCCCCTTGCGTGTCAGGGTGGCGGAGGGACATGGGTTTTCCAAGGGTTCGGAAATCGTGGCTAGCATTGATTTGGGCAGTGTTCTCGTTTTTCCCGCCAAGCCCAAGGAATTTTAGTGATTTCAGAGAATTAACTCACTGTAAGATGAGCCGGGCTGCGCTTGCTGCAGATGGCGCTTTCTGCGATAGTGCGCTGCGAAAATGTGGTGCCAATTCATACTGGCACGAAGGCGCATTTGGCGCCGCCACGGGAGATTGACTGACATGGGTCTAAGCACCACCCACCTGCTGCTGTTGCTGGTCGTTGTCGTTTTGCTGTTTGGACGCGGCAAAGTTTCGGAACTGATGGGTGATGTGGCCAAGGGCATCAAGAGTTTCAAAAAGGGCATGGCCGAGGATGATGTGCCTCCACCTGCGAGCGGCAGTCCCAAGACGATTGACCAATCGGGGCAGGCGGTCGATTCTCCAGCACGCGATCCCGCCAAGTCGAACTGATCGGGTCCTGGGATCGAGTGGCGTTCAACATTGCGCTCGTAACCCGGCATACAAAGCCCGATGTGACACGTGTTGGGTTTGGCACGGGATCAAAGCCGTTGCTCCTTAGTTT
>JBEBJD010000141.1:0-9987 GCA_040080075.1 Hyphomicrobium sp.
TCGAGGAAGAAGCGGTCATGCGAGATGACGACGGCGCAGCCGGGGAAATCCTCAAGCGCCGCTTCAAGCGCGCCCAGCGTTTCGGTGTCAAGATCGTTCGTCGGTTCATCCAGCAACAACAGGTTGCCGCCCTCTTTCAGCATCTTGGCCAAGTGCACGCGATTGCGCTCGCCACCCGATAATAGCCCGACCTTCTTTTGCTGATCCGGCCCCTTGAAATTGAACCAGCCACAATAGGCGCGGCTTGGCATTTCGCGCTTGTCGCCCAACTTCATGATATCGAGACCGCCGGAGATTTCCTCCCAAACGGTCTTTTTGTCGTCGAGGTGATCACGGCTCTGGTCGACATAGCCGAGCTTGACCGTATCGCCGAGGCGAATGCTGCCGGCATCAGGCTTCTCTTTGCCGGTGATCATTTTGAACAACGTGGTCTTGCCCGCACCGTTGGCGCCGATGACACCGACAATGCCGCCTGGTGGCAGTCTGAACGTCAGGTCGTCGATCAATAATCGATCGCCATAAGCCTTCGACAAACCATCCACTTCGACAACGACATCGCCAAGGCGGGGGCCTGGCGCAATTGAGAACGTAGCTTTGCCAACTTCCTCGCGCCCCGATGCTTCGACCAGTTTGTCGTAAGCTGTGACTCGCGCCTTGGACTTTGCTTGGCGGGCCTTAGGCGATGCGCGGATCCATTCCAGTTCGCGCGCCATGGCTTTCTGCTTGCTCTCTTCGGCAGATTTCTCAGCCTCCTGGCGCTTGGCCTTTTGTTCGAGCCAGCTTGAATAATTGCCTTTGTAGGGCACGCCCTGGCCGCGATCGAGTTCAAGCGTCCAGTCGGTCAGATTGTCGAGGAAGTAGCGGTCATGCGTCACGAGGATGACGCAACCTTTGTAGTCCTTGAGGAAGCGTTCAAGCCACGCCACACTTTCGGCGTCGAGATGGTTGGTCGGCTCGTCGAGCAGTAGAATGTCGGGCTTTGCAAGCAGCAGCCGCGTGAGAGCAACACGGCGTTTTTCACCGCCCGAGAGCTTGGTCACATTGGCATCGCCTGGCGGACAACGCAGCGCGTCGAGGGCCTGCTCGACTTGTGTATCCAAGTCCCACAAGTCCTGAGCATCGATCTGGTCTTGCAACGACGTCATTTCATCGGCGGTCTCATCCGAATAGTTGGCGGCGATCTCGTTGTAGCGATCGAGGATGGCTTTCTTTTCAGCCACCCCCTCCATGGCGTTGCCGAGCACGTCCTTGGCCGGATCGAGCTGCGGTTCCTGGGCCAGATAGCCAACCTTGACGCCATCGGCTGGCCGGGCTTCGCCGATAAAATCGTCGACCGTACCAGCCATGATTTTCAATAGCGTCGACTTACCAGCGCCGTTTAAGCCCACGACGCCGATCTTGGCGCCTGGCAGAAAAGACAACGAAATGTCTTTCAGCACCTGCTTGCCGCCCGGATAGGTCTTGGACAGCTTGTGCATGTAGTAAACGTATTGGTGAGCAGCCATGTGGGGGCGCCTTGTTTGTTTGCCGCGATGCGGGAATGGGGTCAGGCCGCTATCTAGCTGATCCGCGCGCTGGGCTCAACGGTTAGGGGACGCAATCGAGAGCGTCAAAGTTGCTAGCCTAGGCTTTCAAGGCCTAACGACAGGCCATTCCAAGCCTCCAGCAGCGCCCGGCATGCCACCTGCCGCTCTCAGCCGGTGCCAGCGGTAAGTCCAGGCGCGCCAATCGTCTGCGCTAAGGGCGAGTGCTTCCTCAAGCCTGGCAGCACTAGCAGCAAATCCCGCCGCACGGTCGGAAAGGATTGAGCCGGGAGGTGCAGTTGCGCCTCGTGCAGTTAGCCATCGCAACGCCGGCAACGCCGAGACCCCTATGTTGTAGCGCAGATAATCAAGATCCAAAATCGCTGAATTGCCGTCCACTTCCCGGCAGTGCCGCACGTTATGATGGGCAATGACGGCGCCGAAATCGGCGAAGCAACTGACGTAGAGCACACCCAACATCGACAGCATGTTGGCATTGATCAGCCATGACGAGGAGCGTTGAAGCACGATACGCAATACGATCCATACGAGACCTACCGCTACCAAACCCATCCAGATGAGGGCGCCAAGCCGCAGATATGTGAGCGAGTATTCATGGACATAAAGGGCGGTGCGCTGCATCGAAGACATGACGAGAAAAACATTCTGCGCCACCCAGAAAATCATCAACCCGCTAATCAACGTTGAGGGGTTTTCCGTTTCCCCCGGGGGAAATGCTGCCAGAACAAAGACCGCTGCCAATAGCGCCGTCACAATGAGGGGGTAGACGCTAGCGTGGGCATATGTTGCGAGCGTCATGCCTTCGGGCAACAACGCGCCTCGCCACAAATATTCAACATCGAGGCCGTTCTGCACGGCAAACAAGGCATTGAACAGCATTAGCGACTTGATCACTGACGATTGTGAGAATAGCGCTGGCCGCACTGGACTGACCTTAATGCCGGCGGCAGCGTCTGGCTCAGGACCGCGCCCGCGCGGCTGGCGAACCACCAATCTGGCGCGAATGAAGGGCCATACGGCTGCAGCAACAAAAACCCAGAAAACAATGCGTGATAACGGCGGAAGGTGATCGAAGGACGGCCAGCCACTATATTCAAACCACGACGCAATTATGGGGTTGCCCAGATAAAATAAGCCACCAAACACTGCCGACATTCCTACGGGCAGGGCCCACACTGATCCTGCTCGGGCCAGTGTTGGACTTGTGGCGAATTTAATGACTGCGAAACCGAGGCGCGCACCATCAGCGATGACGCGCGGGATGTATTGCATGACAAATAATCCCAAGCCGCGCAGCCATCCAAGCTCTCTAGATTTCACCCCGGCATGGCCAGCCACGCAAAACGCCGCCAGTCCCACCAGCGTCATCGCCACTGCAAGCGTGCTGGGGCATTCGATCAAGGCGCCACACAGACCAAGTGTCAGCGCAAAACTGACTTTGCCCGCCAGGGACCTCAAGTGGCTCCTGTTGTAAAGCGCACTAACGCTCAGTACCAGAAGTGCGAACGCACCTAGTGTCCATCCAACAGCTGAACCGTAGAAAAGGAAATCCGCACTAGCTGTCAGCCCAATCGCGGCGGCAACCAGCAAAAGCCCCGGCGCAGGCTCATCGGCGCGGCTCCAACTCGTCTCTTGCAGCCCGCCGCTGCTTACTGCTTCTGATCCAGCCATGAACGCACCCTCAGCTGTTCTGCTTGCCAACACTTTGGGCACCGGGCGGAACACATGTTGAGCGGCGGATTTGGCCAGTTTCAGTCAGGGAGCGGACGCAAGCCGCGGCACCCCTAGCACCGGTGCGCATCCGTGCGAAAAAGTGCGCGCCGCCGATGGCTGCAATTTTAAGGGGTTCCGGGCGGCTTTAGTAACCGTTTGACGTTAACTTGCGCGGTGAAGGCCATAGCCAGTGCGGCGGAATCCGCACGATCACGATCCGAGGGGAACGACTATGACGGTGCCGCGTTTGCTCATCCGCAAGGTTATGCTCAACATCCAAGGACGCATCCGGCCCTGCATTCAAGTTCAGGCGGATATTCCATCGTTAATGGTTTCCAAGCTCTCTGAGCATTTCATTACAGAGAACCTTTTCAAACGCTCGAGCTACTCGCAGGGCTGGCCGGCAGGCGTCCCGTCCCCATCGCCCGCTCTTGCGCCTCATCTCTCCAACTTCATGAAGAACGACGCGTGCCCTGAAATCACGGTCAAGACCCTCATCGCAGGCCAGATGCATCAGTGTCAGGGCGTCTGGGAAATGATGGCGTTTGAATATGTCGCCCAGCGCGCATTCGACAACTTGTGTTCGATGATGCTCACCGTCGCAGAGATCGGCATTGAAACAGTATACACGCCGACGGGCTCAGACCTCGCCGCCTTTGCAGCCGACTTTGCAGCCGAGATGGCGGCCGTTCCAGAGGCCATATCGATAAGCCCGCCAGAGGGGCTGGCGGACGCCGCTTAAATCGGGCACCGGATCATACCCTGCCGTGCCCCATGGATGACATCGGGACAGCCTCGACAACATGAGCCAGAGCCCCTTCCATGCACCGTTGCGGTCTATGGCTTCGAGCGCATATTCCGAACACGTCGGCAAGTGCCGGCACTCAAGCCCGATGAGCGGCTTGAGGGTCCACCGGTAAAGGTGGATGGGAACCTTGCAAATACGGCCAGCGAGGCTCGTCACAAGGGCTCACCTGATTTGGTGGTGAAGCGAAACTTACCGTCCCGCTTTTCGTATTTGAGGTCGATGTCTGGATAAACCACGTTGTCTTCGCTCGAGCGCGTGCCAATTTCCAAATATGTGGCGGGTACATTGCTCTTATTTATAAGATGGTGTCCGTTTTTGTCCGCGGCTGGAAAACCTGCGGCCATCGAGGTGCGCAGAATTTGTTCCCCCTGCATTGTCACCAGAGTGAGCTCACCGGCGAGTACATAAATGAACTCGTCTTCGCTCTCGTGCCAGTGGCGCTGCGAAGACATGGCGCCGGGATTAAGGGTCGTCAGATTGACGCCAAATTGAGTTAGGCCGAGTTTGCTTGTTAAAGCCCTTTTCAAGCGCCCTTCGAAACCCTGGTCGTAGGGTTTAGGATAGATCGTGCCGATGCGCGGTTCTAAACGCATCGGATCATGGATAATCGGCATATCGTGTCTCCTGGTCACAACCGGGCATCGCGCCCGGGATGGCTTTCTGAGGCGCTGGCCAGAGCTTGCTCTACGGCATCGAACACAAGCAGCGTTGAGGCATGACGAGAGCGATAGTCGCGCACCGGTTCCAACACGGCCAAATCACGCCACTTGCCCTGCGGTGGCGGCCCGCCGGCTTTGAGCATCTGGCGCATTGTTTCAGCTACTTCATGAAATTCATCTGGGGTCGAGCCCACGATTTCGCGGCCAACGACGGACGCAGCCGCTTGCCCCAGCAGGCAAGCCTTTACCGTCTGACCAAAATCCGTTATCCGGCCTCCTTGGACAACGACATCGACTGAAATCGCCGAGCCGCACAATTTTGACTGGGCACTGGCCGTGGCGCTAGGGGCCCCTAACCGCCCGGAACGGGGCATGTTGGCCGCCAATTCCAAGATCTTCGTGTTGTAGACATCATCAAGCTCAGCCATCTCATCCTTCTCGTTTCTACTGCGCGCCACACCTCTCCCTAAGCCAGAAAGATCCGGCAGGGCTACCGGCTCTCCCTATTGAACACTATATATAGGCGGAGTTCTGCTCGTGTGGAGGCTGTGCAACGCATGTTTGAGGTGCGCCGGCCGGAGATCAAAGGTCCAGCAATGACAGAAAATGGGTCCTCAACTTACGCCATACGGGGCGACGCGGGAGCCATCGAGCAAGGGGCTGCGTTTACACCAAAGTTCGATTTCGCTGGTTTGATTCCTGCCATTGTCACTGACGCAGACTCGGGTGACGTCTTAATGCTTGCCTGGATGAATGAGCAATCGCTGATGGCCAGCATTGAGACGCGCGAGGCACATTTCTGGAGCCGGTCGCGGGGCAAATTGTGGAAGAAGGGCGAAGACAGCGGCAATATTCTTGAAATCGACGATATACGCACCGATTGCGATCAAGATGCTCTCCTGATCCGGGTACGCGTCGTGGGAGCTGGCGTTGCATGCCACACGGGCGAACGCTCTTGTTTTTACCGGAAGTTGACATTGGGCCCGGCCCTCCCTGCTGGCTCGCCATTGGTTCGCATCAAGACATGAACGGACGTCGCCACTGTTGCACTGCGCCATTGCGATAACTCGAACGCGTAGTGGCGCGTAAACCATCAGTAGCAGGCTTTTAATGCGTTCTTGCTAGTCTCAATTAAGACTAAGAGGCAGGTCTTGATCGGGTGTTGCGATGTGTCAGAATACGGCACGCTGATTGCAGCTGCCCTCAACGCCCCCGACCCGGATCAATGCGGGCAGCAAATGAGGTTTCGCCATGAGCACCGGCAAAATTGGCTTGGCATTGGGCGGCGGCGTCGCGCGTGGCTGGGCCCACATCGGTGTCATTCGCGCCTTGGCGAGAGCCGGCATCAAGCCCGACATTATAGCGGGCACGTCAATTGGCGCTGTGGTCGGTGGCTGCTACGCGGCTGGTCATCTCGACGAAATCGAGGACTTTGCCCGCAGCCTAACGAAGCGGAGAGTTTTTGGCTATCTGGACTTCAATCTGACCGGCACTGGCCTCATCAACGGGCAGCGGCTGTGTGACAAACTCGATGCTCATATGGGGCACCGCAATATTGAAGACCTTGCTCACCGGTTTACAGCGGTTGCCACAGAAATCGGCACCGGCCATGAAGTGTGGTTACAGCGCGGGCGCATCGTTGATGCCGTGCGCGCGTCCTACGCTCTGCCCGGCATATTCAAACCCGTCAAGATAGATGGCCGCTGGCTGTTTGATGGTGCCCTGGTCAATCCTATTCCAGTTTCCGTGTGCCGGGCGCTGGGCGCGCGCTACGTCATAGCGGTTAATCTCAACGTCGATTTTTCAAGCCGTGGCACGTCGAGCGCGGGCATCGGTATCGATGCGGCTCTGGCCAATCCTGAAGCCGCGCCCGCTCCCGTCACGGGCAAGAACGGCGTAGCCATGCGCCGCCTGCTGCAACGTCAAATATTTGGCAAGGGCGACGATGCCCCAGGCATCTCGACCGTGGTGGTGGACGCATTCAATATTGTGCAAGACCGTATTGCCAGGTCGCGGCTGGCTGGTGATCCACCCGACGCCATGATCAGCCCCAGGTTGCACGGCGTCGGATTGTTCGACTTCCATCGTGCCGATGAAGTCATTGAGCGTGGTGAGCATGCCGCCATGCGCCAGATTGAGGACCTCGGCCGCGAAATTGAGGCGAGACGCTGCTCTATCAGCCGCCCCGCCCTTTTGGCATGAACGTTCGCACGCGGCGCTTTTCTCAGCCCGTAGCAAGATAGTTGCGCATGGAGGTGGCCTCCATTTCAACTTCGGCGATGTGATTTTTGACCACGTCGCCGATTGAAATAATGCCAACAAGCGAGTTGTCATCCATGACGGGAAGGTGCCGGAACCGGCCCTGAGTCATGAGTTCCATGAGTTCATCGAGTGCATTGCTCTCTTGGCACGAAACCACATCAGCGGTCATGGCGCTGCTGACTGGATTTAGCAGAGCCGCGGCACCGCCTTCAGCAATCGCACGAATAACATCGCGCTCTGAGACAATGCCATCCACGTGACCATTTTCACCAACGATGACTATGGCACCGATGCGCTTTGCGTGAAGCTTGGAAACAATTTCCAATAGGGTGTTTTCCGGCCGCGCCGTAGCTACTGACCGGCCCTTCGATTTCAGGATCGTCGCAACATTCATTTCGCGTATCTCCTTGCCATCCGATCTGCGTACTCCGGGCTGGTTGGCCGCTGCACAGATTGCTTTTTCACCTATGCAATACAATCCAACTGATTTCAGCTTTCGCTACCCATCAGCCTGCAGACCTCCTGCTTACTCCCCGGCTTTCTCTACCTTTTACTACTGGCTTAGCCGTTTTTTAAACTCAAGGCTCGTGCCAAGTGCAGCAGAAATTGCGCGCATTTGACCGGCGAAGCAAGACCCTAATGAAATGTTGGTTGTGACTGGTTTTGCTTCGCAATTGCGAGATCAAACCATCCGAATGTGAGAAGTCCCGCTAGAAACCCACCTATGTGAGCTTCCCATGCAATTGACCCTGCGGCTCCTCCCGTTCCGACGCCATAAACAGCAAGGAGATTGACAAGAAGCCATGTTGCAGTTGCGAATTGGACCCTGCGGTCTGAGAAGGCTTGGGCTAACGTCATGAGCTGAACACTGCGCGGGTTATCGCGCAATTGGGCAATACCTCCGTCATCCAGCGCTGAAAACAGAAAGCGCATCGTACCGCCCATCATTCCTGAAATGGCGCCAGATGCGCCGATGACAGGTGCCATCAGTCCGAAATTGAACGCTAGAAACGTCAATGCACCGGCTACTCCCGTCCACGCGGCGAACGCAAAAAACCGCACCGCACCAATTCGCTTTGCTATTGCCCCTCCAAAAGCGAGAAGCCAAGCGCAATTAAAGGTGAGATGGACGAAATCGCCATGAACAAACATATGGCTCAAGAGGGACGTGAAGACGGCACCTGTCCCACCGGGAAGTTCAGCGGCCCCGCCATCGTACCGCCAGGGAATAAATGCCATTAAGGCCACAAACCAATTATCGCTCTCCGGACTGATAACCTGGCGCCCAAGATGCACCACGATGAGCGCCGCTAAGATGGCCGTTACCGCGCCTGGAACGTTGAAGACGGGTTCACGTGACCGCACTGCGTCATCCTTCAATCTGGGAATTATGCTCTAGGTAGGCATCGAGTGCCTTGCCTTTTGTTCGGCCTACTTGAAAAACACTGCAAGCGCTGACTCCGTTACCTTACCGGCCGCAACCATGGCCCGCCAGTGCGACATGGCACAATTGATGCTCTGTACCCTCCCGCGGCACAACTTCATGCCTCACAGCCCATCTGTGCGCTCAGCGCCAGATTATTCTGAGGCTTGGACATGAGACTGTGCCGGATTGGAACACGCCGGATGACCGCCCGAGCCAAAGTGCTCGCCGTGCATCACTGATCATCTGGCATCGAGGCGTGACAATTTAAGGCAAGGCGATGAAGCATCAAAGCAGTCAAGCACTTTTCGAGTACTGGAACACGGTCAGGGCTGGCAGGATTGCGCCGAAGCGCTTCGATATTGAACCCGGCCGCCTGGGGTCCGTCCTGCCCGAATCCTTCATTCTGGAACGATCTACCGACGGCCGCATCGTTTACCGGCTGGCCGGCACTAAGCTCTGCCAAGGTTTTGGCATGGAATTGCGCGGCCGCGATTTCCTCGAAGGGCTATCGGGCGACGACCGCATGAAATTGAAGCCCCATCTCGACAGCGTGATCGAACACGGTGCAGTCAGTGTTCAAACTTTGGAAATTGAAAATTCAGTTGGTGCCAAGGGCACTGTTGAAGTCGTCGTGCTGCCTTTGATACATACGCGCGGTGCCATCGACCGCTTTCTGGGCTGCACCGTCTGGCTCGACGGGCCCATCGCTCTCAAGGAACAAAGCGTAACAGGCAGAAAAATTCTGAATTGCCACCTGATCTGGCCCGGCGGGCCCGTCGAAGCCTCTCCAACCAAGCAACCCAGGCACTCCGATCCGGCGTTTCAGACCCCGTTTCTTCCCCACATCCGCAATGCCCGCATTGTGCGCCAGGACCGGCGCCAATTCCGGGTCTACGATGGTGGTTTGAGCAAGCCGCCTTCCGGCAAGTCTTGACGCCCCCGGGCGAGACCGCCCAGTTGGCAAAAAAGCGTACCAAAATGATACCCCCATTTAGGCTCCGTTAATTCCCCCGCACCATACTGCTGGGACACTGGCCACGCGCTCATCAACCTTCACGGGATTGGGATGACCGCTCCAGGCCGAATTTGTCCAGTTTCTATACGGCAGGTATGATGTCTAGCGGGCTCCCAGAAGCAATGGCTGCAATCCAGCCTCACCCCGCGCGCCCGGTGACGGACCGGCGCCTCAGCAAGCGCGTGCCGCTCGTCCTGCTCGGACGGTTCATGCGCGCGTCGCGGCACGAATATCCCTGCAAATTGACAAGTATATCCGTGGGTGGCGCGGCCCTTATGTCGCCCGTGGCGGTTGATATTGGCGAACAAATTGTCGCCTACTTCGATCATATCGGCGGCATTGAAGGAACGGTCGTCAGAACGTTCGACGGCGGTTTTGCCATCAGCATGGTTGCAACGCAGCACAAGCGCGAGAAAATCGCAGCCCAACTGACGTGGCTGATAAACAAGCACGAAGTGCACTCGGCAACCGACCGGCGCCATGAGCGAGTGAGGGTCGCCAACGAGAAATCCACACTAAAACTCAACGAGGGCATAAGCGTCGACTGCCGTGTCATCGAT
>JBEBJD010000254.1:0-41958 GCA_040080075.1 Hyphomicrobium sp.
GATCGCCGTGGGCTCGGCGGCGTCGACGGCGATAACCGCTATTGGCGCGGAGTTCGACAAGTTCTTCGGAATTGGCGAAGGCACGCAGGTTTTCAACAACATCACAAATCAATTTGAAACGACTGACGTTATTGGTGCAGACTTTGCGACCAATGTGCGCACGTTGGGCATCGGTGCGCTGACATCATTCCTCACGGCTGAGATTGCCGAAAGTTTGGGCATTAAAACCGACACGGCCGGCTTCTCTTTTTTCAATTATACAGCAAGTCAAGGCATCAATAAGCTGATCAGCTATGCCGTCGCAAAGGTTGGCGAGGGGTTTAATTTTACCGAAGGGCTGAGCGGCGTCTTGTTCGGTGACGTTAGTACCGTCTTGTCGTCGCCCGTCTACACAGCCGCGAACTTTGCCGCTTTCGCCGGGACCTATCTCGCTAAAGACATTGTCAAGATCGAGAATATCGGCGGTGCCATTGGACAAGCGATCGGCAGCGCCGTGGGAACCGTTGCCGGTATCGGCCTTGCCAGCTCAGCGCTCGCAATTGGCGTGTTTGGCCCGGCGGCGATCATTGTTGTTCCGTTCCTGGCAGCGTTTGGCGGGACGGCTATCGGCACATGGGTTGGCAACTTCATCGGGTCGCTGTTCCAGGACAACGGGTATGCCTATGCCAATCTCACGATGTGGAAAGGGCAAACCACATTCACAAAGTCTGCCATCAATACTGACGACTGGGATTGGGGTAACTCTGTCCAAAACATGCAACAGGCCATTTTCGGTGCGATGAAAAATATAGTGGCTGCTTCCGGCGGAACCACCGCCGGGCATGTTCGCGTGTTCTTTGAGTATGTGAATAGAAGTGCACCAATTATTCGCATTACTGATGCTCCTCCCGGAACGAACTTGGACATTCTGAAGGCTCTGAATGAAACTCCGACCTTAAGAACTGGAAATGGTCAGACCTACCGGCAAAGATACGGAGGCACGGTTTATGGAACCTACGGCTGGTTTAAGAAAGCTTCGACAGATGGAAAAGCTCTTGTGGACTGGGCGATTATCCGTGCATCCAAGGTCGCGCAATTCGATGGCGATTTTTGGGTCAGGCGCGCGGTTGGAACGAGCGATGCTATAACAGCGGCGGACTTTGGCCGTCAGATTAACTGGGCTCAGAATTACAGCGCCATAAAGAGCATCCTTGATCAGGTCGCAGGCACGCCCATTACCGTAAGCCGCCCCAATTTCAACGACGCTGTTGGAACATCGGCAGAAGCGGCCTGGCGTACAGCGCGTAAAATTCTGGTTGAGATGGCTCCTGCTGACCGGGTGAATATAGGGACTTATGTGTCCACCGTGCTCTCGACGACCACAGCAGCGTCTGCCACGCTCCTTTTATCGGAAATCGTTCTGGCGAAAACCTTCGGTGATATTGTCGATGCTGTTACGGCGAATATTGGAGGAACCTGGACAGGGATCGCCGCTCCAAATTTCGGATTATACCATTCGAACCAGCAAACAGTCGAATCGGATGCAGCTTTCGCAGCGCGGCTCGCCTCGACAGCGACCAACCTCGCCAGAACCGCTCTGGCCGCGGCGGCATCGACAGGCGACGCATTCGGCATCGCTGCGATTAGGCAGTCAACGGCAACTTCATCGCAAGTCTTGATGAATCAACTGGCCGTGGCGCTTTCTTTTAGTGCGAACGTCAAGGGGCTGGACACGGCAGATGCTGCCGATGACTCAACTCTTGTCAAAACGCTACGGTCCCTTGGCCTGACCACTTCGGCATTGACGTCTCCAAACTTCAATAGTGTGACCCTCGACACTGCACCGCCGGCCGTTCCAACTGACGCAACTGATCCAAATTATGCCAAGGCTGTCGCTGATCGCGCAGCTTACGACGCGTCAAACACGGCATCTATTCAAAGCCTCATTATTGAATCGTTGAAGTCATCCACAATTGCAGGCAATCCCCGAGTCGTTGCTGCAGTAAAAGAGACGGCGGCGACTACGATCGATATCCTGCTGAAACAATTGGCAACGGCGCGCGGGGCAAGCGTTTTGTTGGATGACCCAAACACGGGTTACCTGAAAATTCTCAGCGAACTCGGTGTGAATGTGAACACGCTGGGAGCGATGGACTTTAACTCAGCCACAATCACCGCCACGACAGATCCCGCGTATCAGGCGCAAATATTTGATGAGGCAACGCGCATTGCGCAGCAGGCCTTGAATACCGCTAACATGTCAGGGGACCAAGCCCTCATCGCGGCACTGCAAACCAATCCAGCCTTAGCGCTGCAAATTGCGCAGACCTTTGAAGGTTTGGTGAAGGGCTTCGTAGATCAGATGATCGCTGACGGCGGGGCACTTATAAGCCTCGGTAATACCGGCTTCGGCAAGATCAATTTCGCACTGATCGCGGCCGCAACAGGTGCAGACCGGGATGCAAAGATCCTTGAAGCAGCGAAGAGTTTGGCGTTCGATGCAGTTCACGGTGCTCGCTTCGAGGGTCTCGACCTTTATACGTCCCGCATGCTTGCCAACTCTACGGCAAAAACCTTCAATGAGTTGAGCGGCGACTCGATCGTGTTGCACGACTTCAAGGGCTATTTGTCAAACAAAGACGTTATCGATTCAATCATCAGGGCCAACATACAAACGACCTTTGCCGCAGCCTGGGCAGCGACATTGTTGGTAGCAGAAGGACAAAAGACTGCCGGTCAAATATCTGCAGGCGAACTGCAATTATCTACTATTGCCGTTTCTGATTTCGCGGAGGGTTTCTCGAGCTTCTTGTCGCGTTTCGACGTGGGTTACTACAATGGCGTACTGTCGGATTTGTCCGTATCAATCGATGGCGCCGGCCTGCATGTTGATGTCCCGGGCCCCAACGCAAATGCCGATTTCACGGTTTCCAATACGATGATAGGGCTCACTCGTCTGGCAGACGGCGCGGCCGGCACGACAACAGCGGGTACCGGTGGCAACGACTTGTGGAACGCTGCCGATGGCGCTGGCAGCGCGTTTACTGACGGCACGCCGGAGACGGGACAGTCGAGCAACGACGTTCTGTTGGGTGGGACAGGCGTTGACACCATTAATGCTGGTGCAGGTAACGATTACATTGCTGGCGGTGCTGGAAATGACGTGCTGAACGGCGGCGCAGGCAAAGACGTTATCGACGGTGGCTTAGGTGCCGATGCCATGAGCGGCAGCACCGGCGATGATATCTACATCGTCGACAACGCTGCTGACACAGTCGTCGAAAGCCTCAACGAGGGTATTGATACCGTCTACGCGTCGGTAAGCGCCACACTCGCAGCCAATGTCGAGAAACTGCAGCTCTCCGGCGCTGCAGCGATTGACGGAACGGGCAACGTTCTTGACAACACCATTATCGGCAATTCCGCCAACAACGTTCTTTCGGGCGATTCCGGTAATGATATTCTTGTCGGCGGGGCTGGCAGTGACACGATCCGAGGCGGCGCGGGTAACGACTCCATCATTTTTGGTAGCGGAGCGGGAGTGGATGTTATTGACAGCACAGGCGCCCTTGCAACCGACACTGACCGGCTTCTCTTTGACCGGACAATCTCCAATTCGTCAATTTGGTTTGAGAACGCGGGCAGCGACCTCAAAATCTCTATCCTCAATAGTGGGGGGATTTCCGATGGCCTGCTCGTCAAGGATTGGGATACCGCAGGAATGACGCCGATCGACGAGTTCGTATTGGCAAATGGCAAAACGCTGCTTCGAGGCGACGTCGGTGCCTTGATCAGTGCCATGGCTGCCTTCTCGCCAAGCGCCATAGTTCAGTCGGCAAACGGCGGCAATATTGTAATTCCCGCTAGTGTACAGACAGCGATCGACAGCTCTCCATGGAAATCACTCTGACAGCCAAGTGGCTTGGGTATTAGGGAGTCAACGTGACGTCTCGGCGGGCGGAATTGTGATCCTGAGCGGTCGCTCTGTCAACTTAGCTGCAAGCTCACGTCACTCCGATAGCTGGCCGCTAGAGACACGCGTGACCAGGCGTGATCTGGAAGGTTAGAGCAGCTGTCACTTTGACCGAGAATGCGGCGCGGGAGCGCGCGTACTTAAGGAGGGTTGCCAGTGACCAGAGATCCTTCTCTCGCACTGGTTTGCGTTCAGGGTTGTGCATTGTATACTGATCAGCTGCACGTCGCGGCGCAGGTTTTGTCGCCGTGTCACTCTATTGATCAGCTGGCAGGTTTTATTCGTTCCGCAGCGCGTCGCATGCGAATAGACTGGGGTCATATTTCTGCGAGAGTATACAATGCAGGGACATCTAAGGGACGCAGCGACCTGGAAAGATGCACGCACCGAAATTTACGGGATTCTTGGCGAGTCGGTTTGGATAATCCTGCTGGGCGCCGCGATCTCGGTCATCCTTTACCTCCCCGACCAGATCAGAGAGCTCTATCGAATTGAGATCGCCGAACGCGGAACAACCGGTTTCGCGCTACTGGCCATTCCAGTCGTACTCATTGCTGAGCTAGTGTGGCTCGGCGCCAAGCTGGTGACAACCCATCGTCAAATGGGAGCGGAGGCGCCCCTTCGCTCCACCGACATAGTCGCAACCGCGCTGCCCGCGGGGCTCGGCACGCTGCCGCTCGTCGCTTTCGCGCTCGGGCTCTACTTTGCGTTGCCCGTGTTGGGAGGCACCATCGGCGAGGGGCAAGCGATTGTCGGTCCCGCGTTCGATAAGTACAACGAGCAGCTCGCACGAGATTTTGGGACGCTGCAGAAGTTTGCACTGATCTCAGGCGGCGGTGCGGCCCTTTTCCTCGTCGGCTCGTTGCTTTTGTCGCATGTTTCCACGGCTTGGATGGCGGCAGCAAATCGAAGGTACTTTTGCACTTGGAGGGCGCTCGCCTTCAGCACCGCCATGATCGCCGCTGCGACCGCGGCATTCTTTTTCTTCCCTGTGCCGATCTCGCGCAGCATTGGTGTGTTGGGCATGTTGACGGTGTTCACGCTGTGCGTCATCGCCACGACAGTGCACCTGACTGTGCTGTCACGTGAGCACCGCTGGCCGCTTATCGCGGTGCCGCTCGCCTTGGCGGTCGGCTTTTCAATCTTCGATCTTAACGACAATCACGAGGTCCGTCGGATAACGACTAACGCGGCGGCGAAAGAGCGTCCCAAGAGGGCGCCGTTCGCAGATGACGAGTTCCTGAGTTGGTACGAAAATCGGCCGGACTTGGCGCAAACAACGGGCGACTATCCCGTATATATCGTCGCGGCGCAGGGCGGCGGAATTTATGCGGCCTACCAGGCCGCAATCTTTCTGGCGCGGATGCAAGATGTCTGCCCGTCGTTCAAGGATCATTTATTCGCGATCAGCTCAGTCTCCGGCGGCAGCGTCGGCGGGGCGATCTTCACTGCGGCACTTCAAACCATCGCCGCCTCCGGGGCGAGTGCTCCTCCAAAGCCCGTCGAGCCAATAGTACCGCCTGCGATCGGTGCACAGACCGTAGAAAACACGTCGATCACCAAGCCAAGCCCATGTCCGGCAATCAAGAAGTTCATAGAGAGTGGCGCAGCCACCGACATGCAAAGCCTGGAGGCACCCGGGCCGCATGAGACCGCCGTGCGCCGCATGTTGGCCAACGATCTACTCTCGCCTCTCATCGGCGCGACGTTGTTCACGGATTTCAGCCAGCGTTTCCTGTTTTGGCCAATCGGCGTGTTCGATCGCGCCCGCACCCTAGAGGCGAGTTTTGAAGCCGCTTCGTCGCCGACCGGTACGGCCGGCACTGGCCCGCTGGCTCAACCATTCCTCGATCATTGGGACCCCGCACGCAATCGCGGACCGGCATTGCTGCTCAACGCTACGGACGCGGCGAGTGGCAAACGAGTTGTGATCTCTCCGTTCGTGGTCCAGTCGGCCGAACTGCAGCAGCGGACAACAAGCCTCGCGCATTTCCCATTCTGGCAGCAGACGGAGCCAGAAACGGAGATCGAGTCGCCGATAGACATTCCACTGTCGACCGCCGCCGGCATAAGCGCCCGTTTTCCGTGGCTGACACCTGCGGCAACCGTAACGGTCGTGGACGCCGCAACCAAGAAACACCAGAGCGTACGTCTCGTAGATGGCGGCTACGTCGACAATTCCGGTGTCGAGACCGCCCTCGATTTGATCCGCAATTTGAGTAGCGTGGTCGAGAAGATTGCGCTCGTTCCCGCCGCGGCACAGAACGCGCGGGCCCTGCGGCCTGTCAAGCTCAGCCTAATAGCTCTGAGCGGCGGCGACTATCCACTTCGCACCTCGTTCTCCCTCGGCGAAACATTGGAACCCGTGCGGGCGATGTTCTCAACACGACAGTCGCGGGCCTACTTCGCGCTCGAACGGGCGCGCGAGGAATTGCCGCCGGCACCGCTCACCTCGAAGGATACGGGCAATAATGTTGTGCCTATTTCTGTCAGTAGCTTCCTCGCGTCAAAACTGGAGAGCCGCTTTTACGAGTTGCCCCTTGGCTGGGCGCTCGGCAATCGTACTCGCGACATCATCGAGCGGCAGAGCGGGCGCTTCTGGGAATGCCAGTTCGGCGCGAGCTTTGAACAGACGGACAATGCGGCCGCGCAGGCCGATTGCATTCAGATGCTCATTTATCATGAACTCAATCAGACCTTGGGGGAGGCGGCAGGACGAATCGCCGTCTCGGCCAAGCAAGCACCGCCCAAGCCTGGCCTGCGGCTCGACAACGCCGCCTTCCTCGCATGCGCCCGCCGCGGCCGGGAGTTCCCAAGGGAGTCATGGGCACTTCTGGGACTGCTTGCAATCTGGGATCAACGGCCACAATGGACGGACGACCGGTGGCTGGCTTTTATTCTCGGCTACGTAGCGCACGAGACCGGCGGATTCAGCATCAGGAAGGAAAGCCTGGACTATCGAACTGCCGGGCGGATCATGGAAATTTGGCCGCAGCATTTTGCTACCATCGATGAAGCAGCCCAGTACGTTGGCCAGCCAGAGAAGCTGGCCAACAAGGTATACGGCGGAAGATTCGGCAATCGCGAACCCGATGACGGCTGGCGCTATCGTGGGCGGGGCCTGGTGCAGCTAACTGGCCGCGACGAGTACCGCCGCTACGGCCGTTTGATCGGCGTCGATCTCGAGAGCGTTCCGGACCTGATCCTCGATCCCGAGATCGGCGCGAAGGTCGCGTTTGCACAGGCATTTCCGTTGGGAAGCATCAATAGACTTGCTCCATTCTTCCGGGAAGATCCGGCCGACTATGAGGGCGCCATTAGGCTGCTGCGCGGTGGCTCATTTGGGATCGCAGAAATTGTCCTGAGAGTTAAGACGTTTGAAAGCTGCATCAAACAAACCAAGCGCGGGCAATAATAAGATTATGGCGGCACCGAGCTTCAACGACTTGCGTGGAAGTCGAAACGCACTACGCCGATTTACGCAAGTCGCTCGACTGACCTGCCCCTGAACTTTCATCCAGTCTGACTTAGAGTCTTTTGGTTTAATACTGCATCGTCTGGGTGATGAGCAACAGGCCAGATCGCGGAGACCTCATCGATCGCAGCGGGCTGGCCTGTTGCGGTGGCCGGCATAGGCACGAGACCGCTCGCGAACGCCGCCGGGGTCTGATAGTGGAGCGACGAATGCGGCCGCTCGGTATTGTAGTCGGTGACCCACAAGCCGAGTTCGTCGCGGGCGTGGGCCAGTCCGAAGAATAAGCGTTCGTTCAGAAGCTCGTCGCGCATGCGCCCATTAAAACTCTCGATGTAGGCGTTCTGCGTCGGCTTGCCAGGCGCAATGTAATGCCAATCGATCCGCCGATCCGCCGCCCACGACAGTACAGCGTTTGATGTGAACTCGGTGCCGTTGTCCGACACGATCATGCGGGGCTTGCCCCGCTGTTCGATGAGCAGGGTCAGTTCGCGCGCCACACGCTTGCCTGAGATCGACGTGTCGGGCACTGCTGCTAAACACTCGCGCGTCACATCATCGACAATGTTCAAAACCCGGAACCGCCGTCCACTGGCAAACTGATCATGCACGAAGTCGAGGCTCCAGCGCGCGTTGGCGCAATCTGCGATCAGAATCGGCGCACGCATCCCAACCGCACGGCGGCGGGCTTTGCGCCGGCGAACGCTCAAGCCTTCTTCACGATAAAGCCGATAGATCCAATTGCGGCCCGAGACCTCGCCTTCACGTCGCAACAGAATGAACAAACGACGGTAACCAAACCGCCGCCGCTCATGCGCCAACGCCCGAAGACGCTCGCGAAGCGCCGTGTCGGGCGCCCGGCGCGTCCGGTAACGCAGGCTCGTCCGATCCATCGAAAGCAGCCGGCACGCCCGCCGCTCGCTCAGCCCGTGCACCCCACAGGCATGCGCGACAGCACTCCGCTTCGCTGCGGGCGTCACCATTTTTTTGAATTGAGGTCTTTCAGAACCGCAACGTCCAGCATCGTCTCGGCCAGCAGCTTCTTCAGCTTGGCGTTCTCGTCTTCCAGCCCACGAAGCCGCTTGGCGTCTGAGACGTCCATGCCGCCGTACTTGGCTTTCCAGTTGTAAAACGTCGCCGTCGAGATCCCATGGCGGCGGCAAAGGTCGGGCGTCTTGGCGCCAGCCTCGCTCGCCCGCAATATCCCGATAATCTGCTCTTCCGTGAACCGTGATCGCTTCATCGTCCGTCCCCTCTCAGAGGTTCGGACTCTAATTCAATTTGGATGAATTCGGCAGGGGCAGGTCAGCATGCCCTAATTCAGTATTGCCAGGTCCGCAGATCACTCGATAGCGGAAACTCGACGTCTGCCGGCCATCGGCAGTAGGCGGGCCGGGCAATTGCAATCCCAGCGGCAATCCGGCTTGGAGTTCAATAGACGAAGACGGAAAGCTGGCGAATACGACGGCGGTTTCGAACCGTAAAAAAAGTGTAGACGTTCATCGCTCAACGAAATTGGCTATCCAATTGCATTTGCGCGCGGCAATTCTAGGCTGACGGCAAGGCCGCCCAGAGGCGACAGGCCAAGCCGGACATCGCCCCCATAGAGACGGGCGAGGTCACGCACGATGGCAAGCCCAAGACCTGCACCCGGCTTATTGCTGTCCCACCGTTCTCCAATATTGAAAACGACTTCATAAGCTTCTGGCGGCAGACCGGGACCATCGTCTTCGACAACGATAACAATCTTGTTTCCCGGATGAACAACGCTGGCTGATATGTGCACGGACGACTTACAGTGTTTGCAGGCGTTGTCGGCAAGATTGCCTAGCATCTCGTTGAGATCCTGTGCATCACAAGCCACATCAAGCATTTCCGGGACACGGTTCTCGATCGCAATGC
The DNA here is from genome assembly GCA_040080075.1 of Hyphomicrobium sp. GTDB lineage: Bacteria > Pseudomonadota > Alphaproteobacteria > Rhizobiales > Hyphomicrobiaceae > JANNFX01. Next base: position 9,327 of record JBEBJD010000254.1, read on the forward strand.
TTCGATCTTTATGCAACCGCGCAAGTGCAGTTGTCACTTCGCTCGCAGACTTTAGGGTCGATGCGATCGTGCCTGGCGTGGCACGCATGGCGACCGCGCGGGCGCGGGCAACCTGGTACTCAATCTGAGTCTGCATCCTGCGGCACTGATCAAGGATCGTCACCGAAGCCTGCGCCAGCCCTTGATCCTTGATGCGATAAGCTTCGTCGGTCAGTATAGCGAGCGGTGTTCTCAGCCCATGCGCCAGATTTCCGGCCTGGGTACGCGCCCGCTGTATAAGTTCAGACGAATTGGAAAGCAAAGAATTCAAGTCGTCGACAAGAGGCTGCACTTCGAGCGGAAAACGGCCATCGAGGCTCTTAGAACTACCTGATCGCACGGACGCAAGGCCAGCGCGTAGCTGCGTCAGCGGTCTAAGTGCCAACATGATTAGCAAGCTGGCGGCCGCGATCATGGCAGCGGCAAGTGCGCCGAGCGCTCCATAGAGCGTGTTGTCGAAACGGCGCATGACCACTTCGAGGTGACGCGCATCGGTTCCCACAAGAAAACGCAGCGGCGGCTCTGACGGATTATTCCACTCGGCACGTTCGGCAACAAGCATCCGGCCGGTTGGACCTGCGATTTCATGGGTGTGAGCAACAGTGTCAGCAGCGTTATCATTTGGCGTCCTCAGTATCGCGCCCTGCAAAGATGCCGAGCGAGCGATAACGCGTCCCTCCCTTTGGATTTCCCAATAAAACCCCGACTGAGATAGATCATATCGTGGATCGCTGAAGCTGCGCTGAAGTTGCGCACCCGACGCGTCAATTTTTGCCAGCCGCTTTAATTCGTCGAGGTGGACGAAAAGCTCTTCGTGGAACTGTTCTGTGACATGCTGACGGAACACGGCCGACAACACGGCACCAGCTGCGGCGACGCCTAACGCAGTCCAGATAAAGGCCGAAACGATCAGCCGGGTTCTCAAAGTCCGCATTTATTTCTCCGCTATTCCAGACGGTAGCCGAGGCCGCGAATCGTCTTGATGAAGCCGGCGCCAAGCTTACGGCGCAAGCGGCTAATGTAGACTTCTATGGTGTTCAGTTCCCGGATATCATCCAATGTATAGAGATGGTCTGCCAGTTCCGATTGCGAAACGATGCGGCCTTTGCGATGCATGAAATAGTTGAGCATCTGCAGTTCGCGAGCGGTAAACTCGACGGGCCGGCCTTCGACGGTTACTTGCCCGGCCGCTGTATCCAATGCGATCTTACCATGCGTGATTACGGAGTTTGCCAAACCCGCATTTCGCCGGATTAGGGCTTTGAGCCGTGCAGCCACTTCAGGGATATTGAACGGTTTGGTAATGTAGTCATCGGCACCAGAGTTGAGCCCCTCGACCTTCTCGGACCAGGTGCCCCGCGCGGTCAGCACCAGAACCGGCATCAATAGCCCCTCTTTGCGCCAGCGTTTGAGGACATCCAACCCCTGCATCTGGGGTAGTCCCAGGTCAAGAATGACCACATCATACTGCTCATCCTTGCCCATGTGATAGCCGTCGGCACCATTGTCAGCGCGCTCGATGACAAAGCCCGCCGAAACCAAGCCGGTCATCAGACGGCTAGCTATTTCATTGTCATCCTCAACCAACAAAATGCGAATTGCGGCCTCCTGTACACAATGCTGATTCCTAACACGGAAAGCTGAAAACCAGCTGAATAGTCCACGACCCGTAAATTCAGCTGGCTTTCAGCTTCGTGTGTCAAGTGCCGCTATGAGCGATGGCACCCACACGAAAAGCAGAACCAACTCATGAGTAGAGCCAGAACACTTTCCATCCCCCGGTGGCGCACAGCGGTCAGGCAGATGATGACAGTGGGGGCGGCGGAATGAGCATCGATATCCCAAACCTGGGCTTGGATCCCGCACTTTGCAAACTGACGTTCGTACTTCCGCCAAGCGGTGCCGATTACTTGACGGAGGTTCTACTGACGCTGGATCCTCCACTCGCAGGCTTCACAACTTGGACCGCTGAAGGTCACGGTCACGGCTTTGCCAACGCTAATATAAGCGAACGGGTCCGTGGACGTGTCCGGCGAACGGTGCTGGCCGCCATTCTTCCCCGTCAAAACGTCGCTCAATTGCTTGAGCATTTACGCACTGCAGCCGCCATCCCGCATCTGACCTACTGGGTCGAACCTGTGGAACTCTTCGGTCAGCTATTGAACCAGGAGCGATCCAATTCAACTGAACCGTTGAACGCGAGGGAATCGCAATGAGCTATCTTTCTTTGTATGTGTTGCCAACCTTTTTTGTTGTTGCGATTTGTGCGCTCACACGTTGGGCCCTGGCACAGCGGGATAGTCAAAGTGCCGTTGTGGAGCGATTGTGCAGTGGACCGCAGTTGTTTGAAAGTCATTTGCCGGGCAGTGACCTGCCATGATCTTGCAATCGCTTGTCCGCGCGGCAGCAATGACGATGTTCATCGTCTGGGCCATCGCTCAACCTTCCCAGGCTCAATCGCATGATATCCCTTGGCCACGCGGCGCGTCGCGGCAGGAGGGTTTTGGACACTGTGCCAAGGGGCCCTGCATGAAACGTTCATCATTCGCGGGAAGTGTGCCTCACCGGCATGCAGGACCACGCGCGTGCGAAGGCAAGGGTGCTGCGGGCTATAAATTTGGCAGCCCATTCAGCTGTTAGATCTATTCGCCGGCGATTTGGCCGCGGGATAGAAACAGCCCAAGCGCGTTGAATGGGAGGGATCGCTTGTGTCCGTTCAGGCTGGCTTCAGGTTGGCGTGCGATGAGGACAACTCTTAACCAGACATTACGCAAGTTGGGCCCAACTCATGATCACTTCGCCACGTTGCTTTAGGCTTTTGCTGCCGCTGCCACTCCTCACTATCTTCGCGCACGGCGCCGGAGCCAGCGACCTGCCTGTTCCAAACGAGCAGATCGAAGCGCTTGGAATACGGCTCGTAGAGGTTGCCGGAACAGAATCACAGCCACTCGCCGTTTTGCCAGCAACAGTAATTCCAGCAGCTAAAGCCCGCACATTGGTGCCGTTGCCGTTCTCAGGCACAATCGTCAAGACCCATGTCCTGGTTGGCCAGGACGTCAAGAAGGGACAGGACATCGCGACCATCTCCAGTCAGGATTTCCACGAGATCCAAGCCAAGATCATCGAAAGTGATGCCGAGCTGATGAAGGCGAAACTCAACGCTGAGCGCCAGCGCATTCTGGCTGACAAAAAGGTCATCGCCAGCAACGACGCATTGGAAGCAGAAGAGCTAGTCCAGAAAATCCGCACCATAGGCGCAGAATTCAAGGACCATGCAGAGAGCTTTGGCCTGCGCAAGGTCGACGAATTTTCATTTGTGGTCGTTTCGCCTGCTGACGGTAAGGTCGTGGAGTTGAGCGCAGTCAATGAGAAGGCCGATGCAACGGCCGGTATTGCTATGTTGCGAACGAGTGCCGAGCGTTGGCTTGAGGTGCAGATTTCCGTCGATCTCGTCGCCCGCACACAAGTTGGCGACCGTGTCGAAATCGACGGGAAGCCTGCTGGAAATGTCATTTCTATAGGATCGGCAATCGATCGATTGACCCGGTCCGCAACAATGCTGGTGTCACTTCCCCACGACACAGATCTGGTGGAAGGCCAAAACGTCTCTGTTACCATTCTTGGACAGGTCAGCAAGAGCGCCTCAGCCGTTCCTGCTGCGGCCGTCACGTTCATTAATGGCAAGCCCTCGGTATTTCTTCGCACGGCCCAGGGTTTCAAAAAGCTCGAGGTTACGCTCTTGGGTAAGTCACCATTGGTCGCCACCGTTTCGGGCGATCTTACGGCAGGTCAGCTCGTTGCCGCTAGCCGGCTTCCCGAACTCGAAAACCTCGTCGCGGTGGATTAGTTCATGCTCAGACGCTTGATCGAGTTTTCGCTCACCCAGCGAGTTTTAATCCTTGTTCTGGGCGTGCTGCTTGCGGCGTCGGGAACCTACGCCTATCTGCACATTCCGATTGATGCCTTCCCTGACATTTCTCAGACTCAGGTGAAGATCATCATGAAAGCTCCGGGCATGACGCCCGAGGAAGTCGAGGCGCGCGTCATTACGCCGGTCGAGATGGAGTTGCTGGGCATTCCCCACCAAGTCATTCTGCGCTCGTCCGCCAAATATGCGCTTGCCGACATCACTGTCGACTTCCACGATGGCACTGATGTCTATTGGGCCCGCCAACAAGTCGGCGAGCGGCTCGCGGGTGTGCAAGGCGACCTGCCAGGTGGTGTTTCTGGCGGTATGGCACCGATCTCTACGCCTTTGTCGGAAGTTTTCATGTTTACGATCGAGAGCGACAGCCTGTCTCTCGACGAACGGCGTGCCCTGCTCGACTGGACAATAAGGCCGGCGCTGCGCACCATCCCAGGCGTTGCCGACGTCAACGCACTTGGGGGTTATGTCCGCACATTTGAAGTTGTCCCCAACAGCGGCGCACTGGCACAAGCCGGGCTCGGCGTATCGCAACTTGCCGAATACATCGATGCAAGCAATCGCAACGACGGTGCTGGCCGCCTTTCGGAGGGTGAGAAGGCCTTGGTCGTTCGCGCCGAGGGGGCCATCAAATCCATTGCCGATCTCGAACAGGTCGTCGTCAAGAACGAAGCCGGCCGCATCCTACGTTTGCGTGATGTTGCCAGTGTGCGGACTGGCAGCATGACACGTTACGGCGCCGTAACTGCTAACGGCAAAGGCGAGGCAGTGGAAGGCATCGTCTTGTCGCTGCGTGGCGCCGATGCCAGCGCCGTAACCAAAGCTGCCCGCCAGAAAATTGAAGATCTGAAGAAAGTGCTTCCCGAGGGCGTCTCGCTTCACACATTCTATGACCGGTCCGATCTGGTGCAGAGGGCGGTTGGAACCGTACAAAAGGCGCTGGTCGAAGCCACCATCCTTGTTGTCATACTTTTGCTCGCGTTTTTGGGAAACTTGCGCGCGGCCCTCGTGGTCGCCGTTAGTTTGCCGCTGGCGGCGCTGTTTGCTTTCGTCCTCATGGGCTACGCTGGCATGTCGGCCAACCTGATGAGCTTGGGTGGGCTTGCCATTGCCATCGGCCTGATCGTCGACGCCGCCGTTGTGGTGGTTGAAAATACGGTTGAAGCGCTAGAACACGAAGGCGTGCAAGACCGGGTACCATTGCTGCACCAGATCTATCGCGCCGCAAGCGATGTTGCTGTGCCTGTCGCGTCCGGTATCACTATTATCTGCCTGGTGTTTTTACCTCTCATGTCGTTGCAGGGCCTGGAGGGCAAGCTGTTCGCACCAGTGGCGCTCACCATTATTTTCGCGCTCAGCGGATCACTGTTGATTTCGCTGACGCTGGTCCCTGTTCTGTCATCATATGTGTTGAAATCGCAACCCCACAGCGTGCCACTCCTGATGCGCGTGCTGAACGCTGGCTATGTGCCGCTTTTGAAGCTCTGCCTCAAACGCCCGGTCATCGTATATACTGCAGCCATGGCTGGCTTGGCCGCCATGGTCTACGCATATGGGGCCTTGGGTAAATCGTTCATGCCAACAATGGACGAAGGCGCAGTCATCATCCAGACTACAAAACTTCCATCGATAGGTCTTAGCGCCAGTCTCGACGGCGATATCAGTGTTCAGAAGCACATCCTGGCCAATGTTCCAGAAGTAGACAGGATCGTGTCTCGCGTCGGTAGTGATGAACTTGGCCTTGATCCGATGGGCCCCAACGAGACGGACAATTTCCTTGTGCTGAAGCCCAAGGAAAGCTGGCGCGATCCCGACAAGGAGAAACTTGTCGAGCATCTGCGCCAGGCTGTCGCGGTCATGCCCGGACTGGAGTTCTCGTTCACGCAGCCGATCGAGATGCGCACGGCTGAAATGCTGACAGGGTCGCGCGGCGATCTCGCCGTGAAGATCTTCGGTCCGGAACTGGCTGTTCTCTCGGATCTTGCGGGCCAAGTGCAGCAAACGATCGGCAAAGTGCCTGGGGCCTCCGAGGTGTCGACGGTTGCCAACGATACGGTCGACTATCTGCAAATCATCGTCGACCGCATGGCGGCAGGCCGCACCGGGCTGTCGGCCACCAGGATAGAAGACGAGTTGCGGGCACTCTTGGAGGGCACGCGTGCTGGCACTATATCGGAGGCTAACCGGCGAACGAACATCATCATCAAAGGACAAGAAGAGATCCGGCAATCGCCCGAACTGTTCACAACGACCCAATTTGCAGCCGGCGATGGCGGACTGGTCCGTATCGGCGACGTCGCCAAGATCACGCGCAGTACGGGCCCTGTTAAAATCGACCGCGAAAACGCATCGCGGTTCGCGCTCGTCCAGGCCTATGTCTCCGGACGCGACTTAGTTGGCTTTGTCGAGGACTCGCAAAAGGCCGTCATGGCACAAGTTCCACTGCCAGCCGGGTACACTATGGTCTGGGGCGGTGAATTCGAAAATCAGCGCCGGGCGGCGGCGCGTCTCGCCATCGTTGTTCCTCTGGCGCTCGTTATGATCGCTGTGGTGCTGTTTGCAACACTCAGGTCGCTCAGGCAATCGATGCTTATTCTCTCGAATGTACCATTTGCGATGGTCGGTGGCGTCTTGGCGCTATGGGCCTCGGGTGAGTACCTTTCTGTGCCTGCCTCAGTAGGCTTCATCGCGCTACTGGGTATTGCCGTACTCAATGGACTGGTGCTCGTTACTTACTTTAATCAGCTGATCGCGGAGGGAACCCCAGTCGACAGAGCCGTCCTGGAGGGAGCCGTGCGGCGATTGCGGCCCGTGCTCATGACGGCGAGCATTGCGGCCTTCGGACTTGTGCCTTTGCTTTTTGCTACGGGGCCGGGATCCGAGATTCAAAAACCTCTGGCGATTGTCGTGATCGGTGGTCTGATCACGTCAACCGCACTTACGCTGCTGCTGCTGCCGGTTCTATTCGCTCGCTTCGGCGTCGCCACTGAGGACGTGCGGCCCAAGGACATGGAGCCCCGGTGGATTAACCCGTTTGCAGTGTGACGTCGTAATGACAATAGCGTTGTAGCGTTGCGCGCCTACGACTTAACGCTTGAATCGCAAACGCCGGAAAGTCCGGAACGAAGGAGGCACGAGAGCCACACTATTTTCAACCTGGGGGAGTATTAATGCCAGCGCGCAATAGACGAATTCTATGGTCACTGTCACTGTCTCTGATTGTGCCGGCGGCGCTGATTGGCTGCGCTGATCCGATTGGCGATTCGGCAACATCCGCGATCCCCGCGCCGGGCTCGCTTACTTCAGACCGGCAGCTTCCGTTGCGCCCTTGGGTTCCCGATCCGCAGGCTGTCCCCGGATCGGATGGTCCGGCAAGGGTAACTGAAACGATTGGGTTGCAGGCTGCGGTCTCGCGCGCCGTGGAACACAGTCCTCAGCTTAAAGCCGCGTTCATGGAGATCGAGGCACGTCACGGCGAGGCCGCGCAGGCGTCCTACAGGATAAACCCAGAAGTTAGCCTCGACATTGAGAACTTCGCCGGTACGAAATCCAAGACCGGCTTTGATGTTGCCGAGGAGACATTGCAGATCTCTCAGACGATCGAACTCGGAGACAAGCGACTGAAGCGCCTGCGCTCTGCTAGCCTCGAGGCTTCGGTCGCCGGTTGGGACTATGAGGCCGCGAGATTGTCTGTTGCGGCAAAAGCCGCTGACTATTTTGTCGACGTTCTTGCGAGCCAGGAGAGAATAACTGTTCTCGACGGCTTCATTGCGACCGCCGCGAATACAAAAAACGCGGTGGAAGCGCAGGTCAAGGGGGGCAAGGCGTCTCCGATCGATCTCGACCGGTCTAATATCGTGCTGGCGCGCGCCAAGGCGCAACGCGAAGCCGAGGCCGCCAAGAACGCAGCATCACGTCAATCGCTGTCGGCCCTATGGGGCGGTGGCGGCAGGGCTTTGTTCGCAAGTGTAGCCGGAAAACTCGATAAGGGCAGGAGTGTGCCGTCGATCTTGCAGGTCAAGTCGATGCTCGATTCAAACCCTGCGCTCGCCCGCTGGGGTGACGAGATTGGCAAGCGCTACGCGATCCTCGATGTCGAACATTCCAAATCCATCCCGGATTTCAAGGTCGGCTTAGGAACAAGAGTCTTCAATGAAGATGGCAGCGCGGCACTCGTTGCGTCCGTATCTGTCCCGCTTCAGGTATTCGATCGCAACGAAGGAAATATCGCAGCGGCCGAGCGGCGAATCCAGCGGTCGCTCTATGAGGAGCAATCGGCCAGGCGCGATATGACGTCGGCGTTGACGGAGATAATTGGCGCCTTGAATGTCGCCCATGCCCAGATCCGGGCTCAGGAAGACGACATCCTGCCCTCCGCTCGCTCGGCCTACGAACGAACCCGTACAGGCTACAGCGAGGGAAAGTTTGACTTGCTACATCTATTGGATACGCAAAGGACGCTGCTGGAAAGCCAGTTTGAAGCCGTCAATGCGCGGGCAGACTTCACCAAGGCTAAAGTGCGACTCGATATGCTGACCGGGCAAGGTGCCGGATCCTCGCAGGAGTAAAAAAGTGGTCAATAGTTTTGACCCATCAAATAACTGGCGGCGCGCGGCGGCCGGGTCGCGGATCGCGTGTCGCCGCGCGCAAAGAAAAAATACCGGCGCGCCAGAGTATTGACTCTTCCATTGGTAGGTTGGGCGCCGGTATAAGTTGTTTATAGCTGAAGGGTTTTGTCCGCCACGCTTGGCCTCTGGTGGCAAAATAGACATGGTCAAGCTTGTTGCACGATTCCCGCCTAAGCACAGATCGTAAGCATCCTGTGAGGACCGCAGATAATAGGGAGAGGCGGGATGAGGGGCGCTCGTGCAGGACGACGTTGCTCTGCAACTTTGTCGGTGGCATTTTTTGTTGGTGATCCGCTGGGATACCGTGTCAGTTGCTGAAGGTGGTCGAGTTGATGGGTCAGCAACTTAGCTTTTTGGACAGAGATGCGACGTTGCACCACGTGTTTTTTGCGTTCCTGCCGGACGCGGCGATGGCGGCGTGCGCGGTGGGAATCGCATGCGATGTGCGTCGACGCTTGGGGCTGACGGCAACGCCGATCCCGCCGGAGCGCCTCCATGTCTCTTGCTATCTGTCTGTGATTTTTTTGGCCGGTGTCCGCCAGCTGTCATCGATAATGCAATGAGGGCAGCCAGCACTGTTTCGATGGCGCCATTCAAGGTCGAGTTCGATCGTGTCGCAAGCTTTTCCGGAGGTCATGGGAAGCGAGCTCTTGTGTTGACGGGTGGCGACGGCCTCGATGGTCTCGTGACACTCCGCAAAGCCCTGAGACAAGCAATGACGAAGGCCGGCTCGAGACTCCAGCCGCAGTCGGGCTCCTCACCTCATTTGACCATGATGTACGACGATCGAGCGTGCGATTCTTTCCCCATCGAACCGATAAGCTGGACCGTCAGCCGATTTGTTCTTGTTGATAGCCTGGTCGGCCAATCGAGGTGCATGCATCTGGGGCAGTGGTCTCTCTGAGATCGCGATCGGCGGCATCTTTGGCGCAATCTGCCTGACGTTCGCCTGCGCTGCCGGACAACGCTTGTGATCAGGCGGCCGGAGCTTGGGCAGCACGGGCGGCCTTCCAGTTCCACGGCAGAAGCTCATGGATGCCTTTCAACGGGTGATCCGCGATGCGGCTGAGCACGCCGGCGAGCCAGGCGCGGGCATCAACGTCGTTGAGCTTGCACGTTTCGATCAGCGTGAACATCGCGGCAGCGCGGTGTCCGCCAGAGTCCGAGCCGCAGAAGGTCCAGTTGCGACGCCCGACTGCGATACCACGGACGGCGCGCTCCGCCGCGTTGTTGCTCATGCAGAGATGACCGTCGTCGAGGAACCGTGTGAAGGCAGTCCATCGCTTGAGGCTATAGTCGATGGCCTTCGCGAACGGCGCTTTCGACGAGTGCTTCTTGCGTTCACCGCGTAGCCAAGTCTCCAGATCTTCGGCCAGTGGCTTCAATCGCTCCTGGCGCACGACGCGCCGCTCGGCCGGGCTCTTGCAGTTGATCTCGCGCTCGGTGGCGAACAACGCGTCGATGCGCTTTACGGCCTCGATGGCGACCGGGGCCCTCTGCAGTTCGGCGAACTCGAAGAACTTGCGGCGGCCATGGGCCCAGCATGCCACCTCGATGATCATGCCCGGCTTGCGACCCTCGACGTAGAGGCCGTTGTAGACGGAGTAGGCGTCAGCCGGCATGAGGCCGGCATAGGTTACAAGGTGACGCTCGGGATGCTCGCCACCGCGATTGCGCGCGTAATGCAGGAGAACCGCCGGTGCAGCGCTGCCGCCAAACGGACGATCGTCGCGCACATAACCCCAGAGCCGCGCCACATCGCATTTGCCCTTCGCCAGGACCGGCGCCCTCGTCATCGACGCCGTGGATTTGGAAGACATTCTTCGCAATATCAATGCCGACGGTGCCAGTCTGCATGTGGACGATCCCCTCAGGTGATTTGTTGTTCAACGATCACCGTTTGGCACATTCGATGCCGGGAGCGGGCGTCGTCCACCCCATCAAGTGGGCTGACACAACGATTGCTCGTAGACTACTCTGAAGTCGGACGAGCCGATGGTTTAGGCGAGGAATGTGCTCAATGGCGGAATTCCCGCAACGGCGTTGGGCCGCTTCAGACGTTGTTGTCTCGCGCGAGACCAGTAGATGGTCAAGTCGAAGGAAAGATTTTTTAAGGCGTGCGCAACCGCAGACTTTGTCAAGCGAACAAAACCCGTAACCGACCTTGGAGAACGAGGGTCAACGGCCTCAATCTCATCGGATTCGATCATCGAACGCGTCTTGGCCGGCCGGCACTTCAGCAGATACTCAAAAGGGATTGATTCGGTGACCACAACCGTGTTCTAATAGAATATAATTGGAATTGGCGCATGGGAGGTAGTCATGCGGCAGCTGAAAGTAGTTTGTTCGGCACTTTTCCTTACCACCGGTATTTACTTCGTTTCTTCCGCTTTCGTGAACCAGCCCGCAGTAAGCCAGGATTTCGGGTTTCGCGGCTTCGGCAAGGCTTTGAAGCGGGCAACGCGCATTCCTCAATTTAACGCTCCGTCGAATCGCGGATCATCGGGCACGTCCTCTCGCTCTCGCGACGGCTCGCAAGAGCGCAATTCTGGCGGTGAGAATTCGGACGGAGGCGCCTATAGCAGCGACTCTGCAGCCGGCCCTTCCAGGGAAGAGCAGAAGGCTAATAAGGCCGCTGAAGCCCGGCTCGAAGCAGCGCGGGCCGCCAAGAATCTTTATCGCTACCGCAAGGAGATTCAGGAGCAAGATAAAGCGCGCGTTCTCGAACGCGGCCGCGATGTCGATCAAGCCATCAAGGACTTCATCAGCAAGCTCGCGGACCTTCACCTGAGCCTGCGCAAGAAAAAGGGGGCCGATGCCAGGATCGCCCAGGGAACCACTGTCAACGAGGTCACCGAAGGCTCGGTCAGGAATGCCATCGAGGCCGCCTACGACAAGGCAGGACTCAATGCATTCGCTAGAATGGCCGGCGAGATGTGGACCAAGGATCGCCTTCTCGTTCGCATCGTCGATCATTCCCAGTCGCAGCTCGGCGGTTACTTCAACGGCGTGGGTGCCCAGGGCCCATCGATGAACGACCTCAAGGCCGACGTCTTTCCCAAATCGGCCAGCAATGTCTACGGCACCGCACTTGAGTTGAGCGAGCTCATCGGCGTCAGTCACAGCTACGACCGGTTCGTCCGTACGGTTTATGAGAACGTCGACCCGGGCAAGAGCAATCCCCTGACGAATGGCGGGGACAGCCGCTACGAGCGTTTCGTCACCGCCGCCATCAACTCCGTTCCGTTGCAGAAGTTCGTCAAAAAGAGCGGCGCTGTTTCTGCAGATGCGGCAGGTCTTGAGCGCAATTTCCAGTTCCGTTTCAGGGCCCGGCGAACGCTCTATGATTGCCTCTCTGCGAACGTCCCGAAACTCATGCGCCAACTCGGCGGCACCACGATCGATGCCGCCCATCAGGCGCCTGCGGGCCCGAAGGAGAAAACTCGTAGCGCTGGCGTTCAAGCGAATTCGGAATCGGTGACGGGGCCTGGAATGCCGACTGGCACCGTCGCGCCGGCCGGGACCCATAACCAGTTCGATGCTGTCTGGGAGAGGACCCAACAAGATCTTGGCTCCACGTGTGCCAGCCGGATTGCAATCCTGGCAGGTGAGAAAGTGCGGCCAGTCCCCGCGCATTGGAGCAGTGACGGCGATGACGAGCCGGCATCGAGTGGTCCAGCCTTACACGATCAGATTGAGCCTACAGATGTCGAGAATGGCGGCACCGCAAATTGAGCGGAACAAGGGCATCCCTTGTTTGATGACCCTTCATGAGGGGCATATGACTTTGACTGGGTGTTTGAGACGGGCGAATAGGATCGCGGCCAATCTCGCCGCCGCTAGAAGCTTTTTCGGCGTTTTATGTCTGATGCTGATCGCCGGCACCGCTCATGCCGATCAGAAGACGCGCCGCGCATTCGTCGTCGGTGTCAGCGATTACCAAGACGGCAGCGGGCTGCCGAGCCTCGTCTCGCCCGCGCAGGATGCTGACGACGTCGAGTTGGCCCTGTCGCGTCAGGGCATCGGCTTCGAGATCAGAAAGCTAAAAAACGACGCCGTCAAGGACAAGCAGACATTCGATGAGACATTCGATGCCTTTGCCGAAGAGATCAATCCCGGTGACGACGTACTGTTCTACTTTTCAGGCCATGGCTACTACGTCACCGGTAAGGGGAACTATTTCCTCTTGCCGAGCGCCAAGAACCAGATCGCTTACCTGACGTTTCTTAAGAGCACATCGAAGGACGAGGCCCGCGAGCTCGATACGGAGGACAAGCAGACAAAGCGGTTCGAGCAGTGGATAAGTGAGGTCGGCATATCGGAGCAGGATCTCGAGGCAAAGATCAAGGCCAGGAAGCCCGATGTCACAATCATCATAGCCGATGCCTGCCGCAGCTTCAGCACAGCAACAAAGGGGGCAGTCCTTGCTAAGGGTGACGGCGGCCTTTCGCTCCCGGCCGAAACCGCCACTGGAGTGTTCCGCCTCTATTCTGCCCAGAAGGGCCAGGCGGCGAACGATGGCACAAAGTCCTCAGCGGGGAAGAGCAAGAAGAGCTCGGATGAGGAAGGCGATACGGCAACCAAACGAAAGGCACGCGCCGAGCGGAAGCCGAACTCGCTCTATACGCGTGCGCTGTTGCGTTTCATCTCCACACCGAAGCTCGAGATAAACGAACTGCATGCGAAAGTGAAGCGCTACGTCCGGGCTGCCGCCGTCGAGTCTGGCGGCATCCAGATTCCTGATTTCAGCGAAGGCCAGAACTCGACCGACTTCTTCTTCTTCCAGGGTGACGACGGCGGCGACACCCTGGCGGCCTGCGCAACCGCTTCCGACGAGCTGGAACGACTTCGCTTTGGCGTGAGCGCGGGCAGCGTGTCGCGCGACGAGATCGAAGCCAAGCGCGGAGAACTCGCTCCGTGCGGACGGGAGTATGTCGAGGGAATCGCAAAGATCGCCCGGCTGCAATCCCAAGGAGCAGGTGAGTTGCAGGCGCAAAGTGGTGGGCCAGGCTCGAGCCTTGATCCACGCAAGACCGACCCCGGCGATCCCACTCAGCTCTGCGATCGCCTCGCCGCCTCTCCGTTCGATAAGGATCGGCCGCAGGGTATCGCCGGTGTGGACATCAGGCGCTTGGCACTCGATGGATTGGGAAGTGCCGCCGATCGCCAGCGCCCAGTCGATGAGATCGCCCGCGCCATCGATGCCTGCACAAAGGCAGTTGCCGACAAAGGCCGCGTGGCCCGCTTCAAGTTCAATCTCGCCAGCGCGCACTACGCCATGGCAACGCTGTCGATTGGCCTGAGCCGTGACGAGGCGCTGCGGCAGGCCTCGATCCTGAACCAGGAAGCTGTCGATCTCGGCTACGCGGCGGCCTACAACAGCCTCGCCCTAATGCACCAGAACGGCGAGTACTTCGAGGCGAAGCCGCGCCCGGACGCAAAAAAACAAGCTGGCCAAAAGCCTGCTACGGCCGATCCGATATCTCCCGCCGGAAGCGAGCAGCCAGAAACGTTACAGCAGGCCTCAGTCGCCTCTCCGCCAAATCGCAAGAAAGCGCGGGAACTCCTCCAGCGGGGCGCCGATCTCGGAAACGTGTTGGCGCAATACAATCTCGGTCTCGCGTATAAGAACGGCGATCTCGGGGTCAATGCGGCACTGGCCGACGACAACAAAGCCGGGTCCGACCCGACCTCGGAGAGGACCAGCGCGGCCATCGCCTATCAGTATTTGTCGAAGGCCGCGGAAACCGGCTTCGTCCCCGCCAGCATCGAGACAGCCCTTGCCTTGAAGGAAGGCCGTGGAATTGCACCGGATCCCCGGCGGGCCATCGAGCTACTCGAGATCGGCGCTTCGCGGGGGTCGTGGGAAGCCATGTACCAGATCGCACAAATCTATGACTCGGGCGCCTACGGCTCTGATCCCGACGACATTGAGGACGATATTTCGCACAACGCGAGCGAGGCGCTGATCTGGTACGCACGAGCCGCTGAGGCGGGCGACACACGTTCGCAGGCGCGGCTCGCAGACATGCTGACAAAAGGGACGGGTGTGCCGTCACCGCAGCCCGAAACGGCCGCGCGCTATTGGCGGCTGGCGGCCGCGGGCGGCGACGAGCTGGCGCAGTTGCAGCTTGCAAACCTTGTGCGCGACGGCGGAATCCCGGCGCGGCCGAAAATGGAAGGCGACCCGGACGGGGGAGCCGAGGAGATCTATACCCTCTACCGCAGTGCCTTCGTGCGGGGTAATCCGGCTGCTGGGCTGGAACTCGCCAAGCTCTTTCGAACCGGTTTTCCTCCAGAGAAGGGCTCTGTGGCCATCCCAAAGAGCCCGGAAGTTGCCGTGGCGCTGCTGTGGGAGGCGATTACGCGTGCGCGCCGGTTTCCTGACGACAGCTACGAGGCCGATCCTGCCTACGAGCAGCCGTTTGGGGCGGAGCTGATCCGACTTTACGACGCTAGCGAAGCCAAGCGTGACGATGGAACGTCTCTTATTACTGAAGGCCAGATCGAGCAGCTTCGCGCGGACTACGGCGATCCGGACAAGTTCATTTACATCAATGCCAATGCACTCTCGCCAAAGCAGATCCGCTGCAAGGGAATGCTGGTCACCGAGCCCGTTTGGGTTGGGCTGTGGGACGCTAAGTCGTCCGCGTCTCCAGTGGAGCGGCAGTTCGATTGGTATGAGCGCTACCACAGATGCAAGGACAAGCCGCCGAACTCGAAGCTCAAGGATGAGGATCTGGGTTTCAGCAAGAAGATTCGTGAGCTCGTGAGGCAGCAGTACGAGAACGCCGAAAAGGACCGCGAGAAGGATCCGCTCAAGGCGAAGTCGTTCTCCGATCGGTTGATCGACATCGTCGTGAAAGACAAGGACAGGAAAAAGTGACCTCTGTCCGGGTACGTTCCGTGAGCCAAATTCAAGCCGTGCGTTCACGCGTTGTGGCCGGCGAGCTAACTAAGCCAAGACCAGCGGCGGCTCGATCTCATCTGGTATGGGCCCGTCGGCTTGCCGTCCTTTTTCTCACTCTAGTCATTCTGGCCTCTGGGGTGCCGCCGGCTGCGGCGGATGCCGAACTGTTGCAGGCGCCGGGTCAGGGGGGGAGAATTCTCGCCCTTGTTATCGGCATAGATCACTACAAGAACACAAAGATTGCTCCGGTCCTGAATGGCGCCGTGGCTGACGCCAACGACATCGCTGCCACCCTCACTCGAATGGGCGTGACGAATCTGAAACTTCTTCTCGAGGAGCAGGTCACGCGCGCTGCACTCGAGGCGGCCATGGCGGAGGTGGAGCAAGATGCGCGGCGTGGCGATCTGGTGATCGCGACCTATGCTGGACACGGCAGCCGCGAGAAGGAGCTCGTTGCAGGCAGCGAGCCCGACGGCAAGGATGAGTTCTTCGTACTCTGGGGCTTCGACTCGAAGGGGCCCGGCACGGCCGAGCGGATGGTCGACGATCAGGTCTTCGACTGGCTGAAACGCATTGCCGCCAGGGGCGCCGGAACGATTTTTGTGGCCGACAGCTGCTATGGCGGCGGTATGACCAAGGGCATCCAGCGCCGCCCCGACGGCCCCAGCGTGCGGGCGATCGAGCGCGTCGACGAGCCTGAGCAGGCCGGACGCGGTGCCTACTACATTGCCCCCGAGGAGGATGAGTTACCACCGGTCAGAGCCGGCTCACCGGACGATGACGCAACGAGCCAGCTAGCCGGTCTTTCATTCATTTCTGGCGTCGACGACAAGCACCTTGCGCCCGAGGTACGCCTTGCCGATCAACCGACGCCGAGAGGGGCGGCGAGCTTCGCGTTTGCGCGGGCGCTGGAAGGAGTAGCTGACCGGGAAGGCGACCGGAACGGGGCCACAACGCGCGCCGAGCTGTTTGGGTTCCTACATCGCACGGTCGCACATTTGAGTCAGAACCAGCAGGCGCCCGACACCAAACCGCGAACGCTTGAGACCGCTTCGGTCATCCTATTTCGCGGCTCGCCCTCAAGCCCGGAAACAGCTGTCGCCGCATCGAAACGGGAGAAATTGAGCACCGCCGGCCTGGCACCCGGGCAGGTGCTATCCGGCGTCCTCTGGGATGGCGCAACAGGCAATGCCATCGACTATTCAGGGGCCGTTCTGGCATTCGGAATCGCCAAGACTGACATCCTCAAGGTCGAGCAACGAGTATCGGCCTTTCGAATACTTGCGCGCCTGGCCAGCGGACGCGCGATCGACACAGCACTGAACCCGGGCGACCGCAACCTGAAGAATGGCGAACGCTTTGAGCTCGCCATCAGCGGCATTTACGGGCGCCATCTGATCCTTATCAACCTTGCCGGCAATGGCACGGTTCAGTTCCTGTTTCCGGCGGGCAACGCGCCCAATTACATGGACAAGAACGAACTCACGATACCTTTGAAGGTTGGCGCGCCTTTCGGATCCGACACGATTGTCGTCGTGGCGAGTTCCCAGCGAAGGCGCGAGCTTGAGGCCGACCTCAAGTCAATCGACGAGAAGACTGCTTCGCTCGACCTCGCTGCCCTGCTCGAGAAAGGCCTCGATGCAGAAGATCGCCTCGGTCTCGCCACCTACACGACCGTGCCCAACTGAATCGGCGCTACGAGGGCAAGAATATGTGATCTTGCCAGAAAGTTCTTTGCGAAATGATAGTGACCGCCAGCCGCGCGTCGTTCTGACGTGACGTGGTGAGGTAAGAGCGCAAAGCGCGAAGGGACAGCGGTCGCAATTCAATGCGGCGCCAATTCGTTCACTGGCTGTCCGGTTGTGTCCGCGGTACCTCTTGACGCGGTGATCATTAGCGGACACCGCGGCGGTGCAAAATCTCCGCCGTCGTTACTTCGGCTACGGGTCACCTGCCAGCATGAGCAGCACATGCCGGCGACGACGGCCCTACCCCAACAAGCGGAAAGCCCTGGCGATTTTTGCGTCTTCGACAGCTGGACCTCCAGCTCCGCAAAGGCCCGATCGAGCGCGGCACGGGGAGAGCGCGTCAAAAGGTGTCTATTTTGCCCCTTCGCCCACGACGACGAACGGTGCCCAAATCGCGGGGTGCGCGGCGGGCTGCCAATTCTTCGGCCGGGACACGTCGGCCATGGCTGCCAGCATGGCCAATCTCAATGCTTCGGCGCGGCCGATTGCAGGGTCACGCTTCAACTCAGCGAAGGCGCCGGTCGTCAGCTTCACGGCGGCATGGCTGTCTACGTACCAATGCGAGACCAGGAGCGCGCGGGCGCCCGCATAGAAGAATGCGCGACCGAGGCCCGAGAGCACTTCGGTGTCACCGATCTCGCCGCCTGATGCGGTATTGCAAGCTGATAGAACTACCCAGTCAGCGTTTAGCTTTAATTGACTTACCTCTGAGGCGGTAAGCAGCCCATCATCCTTCTCCGTGGCCGTTTCCGGCGGCGTCAGTATCAGAGCCGGTTCGGATCGAACTTTGGCGATACGTTTCGTCTCGCTCGCCAAGAGGCCGTGAGTCGCAACATGCACGACGGCATAGTTGGCAAGGTCACCCGAGCCGCTGAGCGACTTAATCCTATTCTCGGTCGCATTGCTCCCGAGATTGACGTCGCCAATGTTAGCACCGAGAAGGCTGGCGACTGCGCATAATTCGTCCGCTGTCTCGGGGAGGGGGGGGTGACGGCGCAAACTTTCGACATCGCCGGGACCGCCACGAAAGTATTTGGCGATGCTCTCGGGAACCTCCCAGCCGGCGATTTCGACCGGCTTGGCACGTGGCTCGCTGGTGCACATTTGCCGGGAAGATGCCGTCCGGTCCGAACCGTCCCACCCCATCAGTAGCGGGTTACCAAAACCGATGAAGGGATGCGATGCTGTTCTGGTTTTGGTAAACTGGCGCAATGCGCTGAGGCTCGAAACCGACGGAAGCACGCTAATTGCATGGCTCTTTGCAAGCCAGGCCGCCTTTGCATATTGCCCGGCATCCTCGGAACTCCCAGGGTCTGGCTTGTCTGTAACAAGTACTTGGAATGGCAACGACGCAAGCGGCCCCGCAGATACGATCAGCAGCTTTTTACCAGCGATGAGATCATTAAATGGGCCGACGAAATCGCGGTACAAGCCGTGCGCAGTGGCAAGGTCGAAGGGGAGCGGAGCGTTGGCTTTGACTTCGGTTTCTGTGAGTAGTTTGCAGCGTTCGCGCCGCATTGATTGCTCTTGTTTTCGCCACTTATCCCCCTCGCTCGCTTCCTGCCATCTGCTGGGATCAATCCAGTTTGACGAATCTAACCCGCAGCGGAGCCTCTGCACTCTAGTTGCAATCTCGTCCTGATCGAGTGCAAGCTTGACCCATCGAACATCATCGTGGGCCACAGCCCAGACAAATGAACCGGTCCCCGTAAGCGTCAGCAGGATCAAAACCTCGTCCGGCCTTAGCTGCTGTTGAACCTCCTTGAAGGATAGTGGCTCGGGTCTGACGAGTGAATGATATTCAGGGAATTCGCTTTTTAGCCGAGCGTCCGCTTCCGCAATGTGCTGCTCAATGCCGGTCAACTGGTCTCGCAATGGTTGGCTGTTGTCCCGGCCAGTCTGTTGAGTACTTGCGGAAAGACTCGCAAGCAGCTGCTTGTCGAGCTTCGACCATTTGCCAGATAGATCCTGACTTAAGCGGACCAGATCGCTCAACGCTCCAACCACTTTGCCCTGGCGTGCCGCCATCTGCGCCAGAGCGGTGGCTGCCGCGGTCTGCCCCGCCCATTGGGCCATGTTAAAGGCTTGCTCTGCAAGCGAATGCTGGAGCGCCGGCATCTCTCTGGCGCGTTCCCACGCAGTGCCCAGATAGGATTCGAACAGGACCCGGTTCCAGGGGGTGTCGAGCGGACTGCCGGCACGCGCGGACACCATCTGCGCACTGTTGCGCATCCGGTCAATGACGATCTTCACCGCTTGGTTCGTATAATCAAGGGACTGAGCCCACTGACGTTGTTGAGCGGAAACCGCTGCAAGATTATGTAGAGTGAAAGCAACCTCGGCATTGTCGCGGCCTGGCGCTCTGAAGATTACCAATGCTCGACGTAAGTAAGCTGCAGCGTCTGCATAACGCCCTTGAGCTTGGTAGACCAAGGCGAGATTGTTGCAAGCCAGCGCTACGTCCGAGTGGATGGGGCCCCGCACCCGTACGAAAATGCGCAGTGCGCGGTGAAAAAGTGACTCTGACTCATTGTAGCGCCGTTCAGCGAGGTAGAGCCGGGCGAGGTTGTTGTATCCAAGCCCGGTGTCGAGGCTTTCTAGGCCACGGGAGTTTTCGAAAATCTGAACGGCTTGTTTATGCATGCGCTCCGCTTCTTGAAACCGGCGCTGCACTTGGTAAACCTCGGCCAGTTGGCTCAATGCCAGTGCTACTTGAGGATGGTTTTCGCCGAGCGATTTTTGCCTGATCTCCAAGGCGCGTTGATAGAGTGGTGCCGCTTCGGAATAGCGGCCCTGCAATTGAAATACGAAAGCCAGGTTTTTGAGGCCGGTGGCAACGGAAGGGTCGTCGCGGCCTAGTTTCTGTTCCAATTTTCCGATGGCGCTGCGATACATTCTCTCAACATCATCGAAGCGGCCTTCGTCTAAAAATTGCTGAACACGGACTTCGAATGGCAACGCTGGCCCGGCAGTCACATTCTCCTTGGTGTCGTCACCTGCAATAGTGAATGCGGGGATGCTATCATTGGGAGATCCAGGTGGAGTGGTCAGCAAGTGAGCAAGCGGCTGTTCAGCATGCAGTTGGGTTAGACCGGCAACGAACGAGATGATCAAAAGACCACAAGCCAGTGCGCGTATCCGCCTGCACAGCTCCATCGTCCCCTCCGTTTAAGTCCGCGTTTGCAGGTAATGCATGAGTGCCACGGCAGCCAAGACACTGGGCCGGATATTATTGACCGTCCACCTCAGGCATGGGTTCAAGGCGCCCCTTACCCATTCCCACTGAACCACCGCCTTCACCGGATTCAGATGTACTTCCTTCCATTCCAGGCATTGGACGCTGTTGCATATTGAGATCAGGATAAGGCGGCGGGGATACCCCACCGGGTGAAACTGGTCCGGGGACGCCCGGAGTCCATCTCGGTTCAATCGGCTCCGTTGTCCCTTCCGTTTGAGCCTGTGCAATCGGCCACAGAAGTCCCACATTTAACGCTGCAACCATGCCTACAAATACCAGGGATCTGAAAAGTCTGCGCATGAATGCCTCCCTGAACTGGAAACGCCAGAATGGACTGCGGCTCAGATTCCGAATGCGGCGTTTGGGCTCGATAATGACGAGATCAAAACGCGGTGCCTGAGAGCAGGCCAAGGACGGCCACCACCTTTTTAAAACTCCCGGCGGCCCAGAAGAAGACTTATCATGGAGTACCGTCGATGTCAGCATCGGTGTAAAATCGTCGTTCGAAGCCACGTCTGCAACACGGACGGTAGTCATTACCTTGCGGAAGTCACGGTGCTCGTAACCGTCTGTTGAAGTCTGCGGCGTGAGGTGGGATAATTACTCATGCGGTCGACTGGGAGGACCAGTGCCCCAAGGGCAAGCAATCCCACCACCAGTTCGGCGTCCGCGGGTGGAACAGTTCAACGCCGTTCGACGAGCTTGCGGTTTATTGAGAGCCGCTTGCGTAGGCGGGAGTATCGCGCGCACCTCGCGGAAGTGAGGGTCAGGCACAGTCCGGCCGCTTCAAATGTTCAGCGTCGTTCCAATCAGCTTACTAATGGCCTGCATGGAGGTCTTAAGCATCGTCTTTTTACTGGAAGGCATGCTGGCGGCCTGAACGCGTGCCGAAACCCGGATACCCCGGAGCACATCATCGACCTGCTGAGCGAGTACCCACTAGGGGCAAGGTTATCCTGCCAGCCCACAAAGAAAACATCCAACTGAATGGCTTTGTGACGCTGGCGTCGCTTGGTGCCAGGGGCAAGCCAATTGAATGCATCATCCAACTATTCGAATATTATCCCGAAACCGATACGCATAAGTCCGGAAAACAGGCATCTGCTACATTCGGCGCAACCAACAAAATTGAATTGATCAATGTTGCGCTACCCCGCTCACAAAAGCATTGTGCCCTATTCTTTCGCTTACGGAGCGAACCGGATTATTGGCTTATCATCTCTCATTACTTGAGAGAAAAATGCAACACTTGCACAGATAAATAGGAATATCAGGCGATGTATGTTGAGTGACTGCTTATTCATCGCGATAGAATGCATCGATATTTTTTGTGCTAACTGCGATGACTCTTAATGGGCACCGTCAGATCGGAGATTTCGATGCGGAGGCTGGCTTTTTGGGGCGCCATTAGCGCGATCTTGGCGGGTGGCAGCGCATGGGCGGCTGATCTGGGAGTGCCCGAGCCAATCACAACTCCTGACGGCGTATCCACATCTGGTTGGACACTGCAGTTCACGACCTACGGCTGGGTGCCCTGGCTAACTGGCGAAGCCAAAATCGCAGGGCGTTCATTTGACGTCGATGTGGGCCCCCAGGATATTTTCAAGAATCTCGACTGGTCCCAAATACCTGCGTGGATGAGCTACATGGAAGCTCGTAATGGCCGGCTGAGCTTGTTCAACGATATAGTTTACTCAAAAATTGCCGGCTCCGCAGACTTTGCCAAAACAGTCACGCGCCGGGTCGCCACCCTCACTCTCGGCGGCGAAATCGAAGCAGATTATGAGCAGGCAACCGTTGAGGCAGGTGCCGCCTACGAAGTCTGGTCGAGCGGCAGCCACGGTTCAGCCGGTGTTACTGCAATTGATGTATTGGCCGGTATTCGCTATTGGCATCAGGAAGCGAGCCTCTCCGCTAACGTCAACGCGACGCTGTCGATTGAGGGACCGCGTGGGCTGATTGGATTGTCCAGATCTGGAAATCGAGTGTTTGCCAAATCAGGTTCCGTAGATTGGGTTGACCCCATTGTTGGCGCGCGCTTGCGGCATCAGGTTGCGCCGGGTCAGGAGCTAGTGCTACGGGGCGACATCGGAGGATTTGGTGCGGGCAGCGATTTCTCGTGGCAGGCCATTGGAACGTACAACTGGCAGATGTGCACAGTGGGCGGATTGGTGCTTAACGGCTACGCCGGCTACCGTGCTTTACAGGTCGACTACGAGCAGGGCTCTGGCCTCAAAGAATACAAATATGATGTGCTGCAACACGGTCCGGTTTTTGGCCTCACGACGAATTTCTAACACGCACCAATCGATCCCTTGATGAACGCCACTTAGCCAAGCTACTTGCCGTTCATTGGCACCCGGTCCGCCCAAGTAAGCATTTACTGTGTGTTGATAGAATAAGCTCCAGGGTCGAGATGTAACCGCTCCGGCTCAATTGCGACCCAAGCATTAATCCGCAATCAACTTCTCACTGGCTCGTTGGGAACAGGAACGTTAGCGTTGAGCGGAGAGCGAAATCATGCGGCCCAGCATCTGGACTTTCAGCCCAGTAGCGCACTCCGCCACCAAGACTGACGGGTTGTTTGCCGATCATCAAAAGCTTACTCACGTTGAAATTGACGGGCACAGACCAGGCCTCCGCAGTCCAGTCGTAAGTGGACTCGGTGTTGAGACTGAATGTCCAGGCATCTGGCGTGGTATATGACACGAATGGCTGCAGGAATGTGCTGCTCACGTCCGCGCGGACATCTTCTCCCGCAAAAGACCAGATGTGATTGGCAAGTACGCCAAGCGTCCAGCCATTCTGTTGTGTCAGCATCACCGCGGTAGGTCCGGCACCCCACTTTTCTGTGCTGAGCAATTTGTCCGTGCCCGTCGGCAGCAATATTACGGGACCAACACCCCAGATAACGCCATTTGTTGGTTGCTTCGGCGAGAAGAAGAGACTCTGGACCGTATCGCTGAGACCTGTCTGTTCCCCTGCAAGCGGAAAAATATCATCTTGCCAGACGACTGGTACGATCGTTCGTGAGATCAAATTCCAGTCTTGATTGAGCGAGATCGGAATAACCGGTTGGATATTGAGAGTAACCTTTTCCCCGTCCCGGTCCGGCCCAATGTGGCCGTCATAATTAAACTGTAGTGGTACGCTGATCA
The DNA here is from genome assembly GCA_040080075.1 of Hyphomicrobium sp. GTDB lineage: Bacteria > Pseudomonadota > Alphaproteobacteria > Rhizobiales > Hyphomicrobiaceae > JANNFX01. The sequence goes on from JBEBJD010000254.1 coordinate 32,973, forward strand.
ACGAGGCGATGGGGTTGGAAAGTTTTTTGGCGAGATCAGCAGAGTCCTGCGCGCCCGCCGCTGTGGGCAACAATGCATATGCCAAAAGTACAACCGGGCTCCATCGCATTATTCACCTCACAATCACGTTCCTGAAAAATTACTCGCTTTCACGCTGCCTAACGACACTTATTCACTTGATACTTTGGAACCGCTCGGGTCGTGTGACCGGCTGGCCACATTTTTTTGCGACCGAATGCCCCCGTGATCGGTCAACGATATCGCGGTATATAAAAAACGAGGATCATGGGTCAAAAGCGGCTGACAAGCCTACCCCAATTCTGACGATACCAATCCCGCTCATCAGCAATTCAGTTGGCGTATGGGTAATGGCATGTTTTGAAGTTGTTCACGGTTCACCATCGCCTTATAGGTTGTGATGGTTATGGAAATTTATTCGGGGGCCGGAGCCACAGTGGTTAGACAGACTATTCTTAGCTTGGCCGCTGCCCTTTTTCTCGCCGGGTTAACTGCATGCGCTTCTCGGCCGGGCAGCGAGGTTCTTGAACCCATCGCACATGTGCCGTCGTATACAAACAAAGTTCGTTTGCTGGTCGCGACCACCAGAGAACGCGGCAGCGCCGAAGACCCCAACGCGTTTACTGCCGTTCGCTCCAAAGTTCTTAATTACTCAGCACTAACGGTATCTATTCCCACAAAGCACGTTGCAGGTGAAATCGAGTGGCCAGACCAGACACCTCCCGATCCCTCACGGCACTTCATCACGACGGATCGTCAATTTCTCGGCGGCAACGAATTCCTCGGTGAAATCCGGCAACGATCCAGAGCAGGAGGGAATGAGGCCAACAGCGTTCTTGTCTTTGTGCACGGCTACAACACGCTCTATGAAGAAGCCGTCTACTGGATGGCCCAGATCGTAAACGACTCCGGCTTTACTGGCACGGCCGTATTGTTTGCATGGCCATCGCAGGGCAAGGCGCCACTCTATCTTGCTGATCGTGAGGCGACGACCTATTCTCGCGACTATTTCGAACAAGCGTTGTTGCAGATGTCGGCGGTGCCCGAGGTTCGCGAAATCAATATCTTGGCCCACAGCATGGGGAACTGGCTTGCCGTCGAGACGTTGCGGCAGGCCAAGATGAATGGCCACGGAAATTTTGGTGGCAAGCTCGGGGAAGTCATCCTGGCATCGCCCGATCTCGACGTTACCGTGTTTCGCACCCAGCTTGATGTGATCGGCCCGCTGGAGAAACCCATTACTGTTCTGGTCTCGGGAGACGATAAGGCGCTGGCGCTGTCTACGGCATTGGCGGGCGGAGTGGACAGGGTGGGTAAGATGACGGCATCTGACGGTCGCGTCATTGCTGGAGCCGAGCGTTACAATTTGCGAGTCGTCGATCTCACGGCGGTCGATGATGGCCAAGGCAATCACCACAGCAAATATTCCAAGTCCAGCACCGTTATTGCTGCAATCGGCAAGGGCCTTTCAGGTAATGCCGCCAAAAGTCAGCCCGGAATTGTCTCTGCAGTTGCTGAGGCCGGAAATAGTCTGATCAAAATTCCCACGGCCATTTTGGGCGGGACGGCACCACAGTAGATGAAGGGATACGGGCCTTGCCCGTTGCCCCAAACAAAGTCCGCATTGCCATAGTGGCCGCAAAGCCGCCTACCGTGTGGCAGGAGAGAACTCAGTGTTGAGGGCTTTAAGGAGCCGGGCATCGCGGCCATAGATGTCCTGATAGAAGTATGCGCTGCCATCAAATTGCGGGTCGACGGTCCAGTAGAGCAACAGAACGGGAAGCGGCTTTGGCAGATTGACCTGATAAAGTTTTCCAGCAGCCACGATGCTATCGATTTTTGACCGATCCCAGCCTAGACGATTTCCCAGAATGATCTCAGCCAGTTTCATCGGGTCTTCGACGCGAATGCAGCCGTGACTGAAGGTCCGGCCTGACTTTCCAAATAGGCCGCGTCCCGGCGTATCGTGCAAGTAGACAGAGTACTTATTAGGGAACAAAAACTTCACGAGGCCTAGGGCATTTTTGGGTCCCGGCCTCTGGACGACTCCATAAGGAAAAGTCGCGGCCGTCCACTGCGTCCAGTCGATCGTGGCAGGATCGACTGCACCACTCGTACTTGTCAGCGTGTAATTGTTGGCCGCGAGATAGCCCGGATCTGCGCTGGCCTTCGCAAACATCTCGTTGCGCACGATGCTGCGTGGCACCGTCCAATCCGGATTAAAAACAATCGACTTCATTGCCTCAGTGAAGATGGGAGTTTTGTGATAGGTCTGCCCGACAATAACCCGCGTACCCCACACGGGCTTTCCTTCGAGCACCACGCGCAAATAGAACCCGGCCACATTGACGGCTACAAACTCATCACCGATGGTCCGCAAAATCCATCGGCCGCGCTCCAGGTTGACACGAATCTGTTCAATGCGCGTCTGCACTGGCACGTTGAGTTCAGCTTGTGTTTGCGGACCGAGATTTCCTTCAGCCTCAAGTCCGTGACTCTTCTGGAATTTGCGCAGTGCCTCGGTAAGTTTCTCGTCGAGAATTTCTGAGGAAGCATTGCCGTTATCTTGGTATTCACCCGTAACTGCCAAACGCTGGCGTAGAATGGGTATCCGTACGTCTGAAGCGCCTGGCTTCACAGCCGGTCCGGGAGGCAGTTGCGGCCATCCACCTGTGTCGCTGTAGTGCGTATACGCCTGCAACATTGCCTTGAGGGACTGATAAATGGGATGAGCGAGCTTTGCCTTCTCGACAAGGTTTCCGGCGGCTCCCTCTGCAATTGCAGAGGAAATAATTTTGACAGGATCTCCGGAGAGTGCGGGCCGCGCAAAGTTCCAGTTTGGGTCCAGCCCGTTGGGGCTGACTTTACCAAAATAGAGCTGGTACAGAAGCCGCACGAAGGCATCGCTAAGTATAATGTCGCGATCGGCACTATTGGCATCATTCACAGCCGGATCTGAAAAATCTGCGACAGCTTTGCCGTGGAAGTCAGTTGGCAACAGACCATCTTCCCAACTCCGCCTAACCGCTTCCTTTAGTGCGGTAATGTTGGCAGGATTGGTCCACAAGCGTTGATACCCCATCGACTCATAGAGCTTGGGCAAGAAATCGAAACTGGCGATCCGTGCGCCACTGATAGATCGCCCCCCAGGCTTACCGAGGGCAATAACGCGAGCCTGGATGTCAGAATTTGCGCCAGCACGAACGGCCGGTTCAGTGACCGGGGGAGAAGTGCCCGCTGCCGCGGGGAAGCAGAGACAAACAGAGGCGGCGATAGTGAATGCTGTAATGCGCATAACGTTCAGTCTTTCTGCATACCTCGAACCAACAGAACCTGACACTTCGCCTGATGCCAATTGTCATCGCCGCCACCGTTAACTCGTCTGGACTGAATACATCCCGCTTGGGGAAAAAAGTGACACTAACTCCACATTGAGCCGGGCGCTCACGGATCGTCTACGGTGCACGCTCCGAGGAGGCGCCCTGAGCCGGTCCAGTCTCCGCCGGCACAGGCGGCCAGCATACCTTTGTCTGAGCGCGGCACGTGTAATTCCCAGCAACAATCAGATTTATATTGGATGTGCACGTAACGCTGCCACGGCCGGCCGTGTACTCCCGTATCCCTTCCTTTGCTGTGAACTTCTTGACACGAACGTCCAGTAGCTTGCGTGCATCACGTGACGTAGCCTCTTGCCCCCAATCCGTTACACTCGATCCGACAGTCCGGCACTTGGGAGCGGCTGAAACCACGGCACTTGGGCCAGGGTTAACATTAATCGTCCCAGTCGAGATTCCGGCAGCAGTAGAGGCAGGTGCGGCGCTTTCCGCGAAGGTCTGATTGCGAGCCGGGAACACGACCATGCCAACCTTATCGATGATCTCGCCGCACGGTTCTGTCAGCATCGCCTTCTGATCTGTCAGGCATTGCACTATACGCCCTTCGCCTGGCTTTGTTCCCGTACAGAGCGCGGCAATGTCAGGCAGGCAAGCGTCAATAGACTGGCTGACCTTCTCGATGAGCAGTTCTGCCTCGCCTCTAGCTTCGCCAAGTGCACTCTCACAAGCTGCACTTCTCTTGTCTGCATGCGCAATCAGACAAAAGGCAAGACGGCCCTCTCCCGGCGCCACATTAGAACAAAATGCCTCAAGATCGGCCCCGCACCCCTGCTTCCCCTTCTCTATAATTTCCCGAACGCTCGCATCGAGTGCGGTTAAAACCTTCATCCTTGACGAAGCCTCAGCGGGTTCCACTACCTGCGCTTCCGCGACGGAGTCGAAGGTAACCGATGGAACGGGACTACTATCCGCTACAGATTGGTTATGTGCAGGGAAGATTACTTTACCCACTACGTCGATCACCTCACCGCAGTCGTTGCTGAGCGCAGGTTTGTTGCCGGCTAAACACTTGGCAATGTCTCCGGTGCCAACCTCCAAGCCGGAGCAATGCGTATCAATGTCGGATCTGCACGCAGCAATTGATGGATTGGCAGTCTCGATGAGCTTGTCTGCAGCGCGACTCGCATCAAACAGCGCATATTCGCATTGTGGGCTTCTCTTATCGGCGTTCGCCATCAGGCAAAACGCCAACCGGCCTTCGCCCGGTGTGACCATGGAACAATAAGTCTTCAGGTCGAATTGGCACTTGCGCGTTAGATCTTCCACAATCTCCGCAACACCCATTTTCAAGGAGCCGAGTTCGGCGCTATAGGCTTCCCGTGGCGCCATCATAGCACCAGCCAAGAAAACGCCCAATGCTAGCCAAGCTGAAATTCTCATCTCTATAGTTCCCGCACTCACTTGATTAGTTGCAGCAGCTCTCTCACTTTGACCTTGCATCCTCGACAAGTTTACGGCGAGCGGCAAGGCCCTCTTGCATATCCTTAAAAACGATGTAGTACCGGTGGACATTGCGAACGTATTGAACCGTTTCTAATCCAACCGACTTCCACACGGACCATTCGACATTTTCATACCAGACGTTCGGGTTTGCAGACTTGGCTCTCAACCCCTTGATGCGTTCTGGACCCGCGTTGTAGGAAGCCAGAAGAAGCATTAGCCGGTCAAAATCCGTCACTTCCGGTTGATTGACATAGCGCTCGCGCATGAACCGGAAATAGCGCGCAAACGCATGCACGTTAACTTCCAGGTTCTCGATATTAGGAAGATTGATGTTCGGGTCCCGTGCTGTTGCGGCCATCATCTGCATAATGCCTGTCGCGCCGGACGGCATTACAAGCCTTTGGTCGAAGCGCGATTCCTGGAATGCAATCGCAGCTATCAGATACGGGTCGACGTCATACTTCTCGCCGTATTTGCGAAACAGCGACATGAGCCCCTGAAGCCTGTTCTTGTTCTCGTCGCTGTTGGCTCGTTTGAGAAATTTGTCTGTCTTGACGTACTCGGCATAGATAATGTTGCCACGCTCAGTTCCCTTGCGCGACTCGGCCACGTATCTGTTTACAACTTCGGCCAGTTTTGGACTTTCCTTACGAAAGGCCCAAGCGATCTGACCATCACTGCGCAATGCAACCGCCTCATGAGCCCGAGTGTTGGTGTAGACTTTTTTCCATAGTTCATAAGTGTGGCTATCGATAACCATGGCAGGTACGATTTCTGCCTGCACCATTTCCAAAATGTCTTCGTCTTCGAGCCGGGGATCTGCCTCAGACACGTTGATTGGCGCAAGATTCCTGGCAGACAACTCTGCATTCACCTTTTGAATACTTTCGAAATAGCTGCTCGCGCGCCGGACCAAAACGGTCTTACCCGAGAGCCCATCGATCGTAGCGATGTCACCGGAGCCAGCGGGCGTTACGATGAACTCGCGCACACCTGTCAAAAGAGGGTCGGCGAAGGCAATCTTTTCCTGGCGTGCGGGCGTTATTGTGAGGTTCGCAATGGCGATATCGCCCTTGCCGGAATTCAGGTCGTCGAATAGCTGGTCCCGAGGGGGCGGCACTGCCACAATGAATATGCGCTTCGATTTATCGGCAACCTTCGCGTTCAGTTGTTTTTCGAAATCACGCAACAACTCCACGGCGACGCCGTGCATGTTGCCGCCGTCCAGGAAGAAGAACGTTTTGCTGAATGGAATGAGAACGCGAATTTGCCGCTTCCTGACCATCCCATCGTAATCTCCGAGCCATGGTGCCGATGTGGCATCACGAAATGGCTGCCCTGTTTCAATCGCATGTGCTGACCAGACACCAATGCCCAGCAGCGCAACCAGCACAATGCATAGAACCGATATCCTCCATACTCGCCGCGCGGGGGGCCTAAGCATCCCGGTTGCACACTGTGTCATCGGTTGCCCCCATGGCGCCATCGTAGCATCCCAAACTGGTATGACAGCGCGCTCATTTCAGAGAAATCTGCATTCCACTCAGATCAAGTGAGAATTCGAGACCAATCTGTTTGCCGCGCAATTTCAACACAACCCCCTTGGAGTTCTTGAGCTGCGCTGTTTTTGATCCACCCGCAGCCGCCACGCCCGCCTGGAGCGCCGTGTAGGTCCCCTCAATATCGGACGATGAGTTAAGCCCCGTGGCCTCCCCGATGAGTTCTGCCTTAGATGCTCCGATTGTGGCACCAAGACTGACCCCACCGATATTGAGCGGATAGGCCTTTCCACCGAACGTCAACGTACCGCTACCGCCACTGACGCCGAGAATGAACCCAGCTTTGTAGACTTCGATAGCAATTTGACCGGACTCAGCACGCGACGGCGTACTGCCTGCCAGCAAGAGTGCGGCAACCGCTATTGCCATCTGAAATCGGCGCATTGAATTGAACATTGACTTATCCCTTGATTGACGCCCGCGGTTCATGCCGCTGTCTGATTTTATATTCCGGCTACTTGTCCGTGCGCAGGAACTCCACGCGCCGGTTAATTGCTCGGCCCTGGAGGGTAGCGTTATCACCCTTGGGCACGGTTGCTCCAAAACCTCCGGTCTGTAGTCTTGCCGGCGCTATGCCCTGCGCAGTAAGTGCAGCGGCCACCGACGATGCACGTTCCGCAGACAGCTTCTGATTATAGGCTTGGTTGCCAATCGAGTCGGTATGACCATTAATCTGGAGTGTCCAGGTCGGGTTATTTTTGAGGGTGATGGCAATATCCTTCATGAGTGCAGATGACTGTGCTTGCACCGTTGCTTTGTCGAAATCGAAATGAATGCCATAGTGATCATACCGGCGAAGTGTGCTGAGAGACTGCTCCATCGCGGATTTCATCGATGCGCCGGCCGTCACCCTGGTAATTCTCTCGGCACGCAGTTCCTTTTCCCAACTGAACTGAATCGTGCTCTGCAGCATCAAAGGGTTGTTCTTGTTGTCGAGAAAATAGAAGTCTCCAGTTCCGCCCTTGTCGCCAGATGAAAACGTGCCCGAAGCATGCACAGCTGGAACTTGCACAACTTGATCCTCGATAAGCACCGGTATCTTTATGTCTTTCTCCACGAGGGTAAGCAGGCCATCAATCCTGGTAAGCTTGGCGTCGTGCACCAAAGATAATGCCGTCTTCCCCGTCGTCCGCAATTCCACCAACGACGTCCCTGAGATGCCAAGTGACGTCGTATTGGGTATGACAAGCGGCATACCTGCCGCGTAACCGAGGACATAGCTTTTCGCTGTCTCCCGGTCGGCATTCAGAATGTTGCGCTGGACGGCCAGGCCGCGCGAGCTTGAGTAGTTGAGGCTCAACTGCTCCGGAGATATTGCAGTGAAAGTCACCGTCCCTTCCGCATCGGGACCAAAGCGGTTGCTAAAAGCCGTCGTCACTTGCCCGCCGGTATGCGGCAGCAGAGGACCTGCATACTCCTCGGCCAGCGCCAGTTGCGACAGTCCGGCGAATGACATCAACGCCACTAGACCGATATTATAATAACAAATTCTCATTTCAAACTTCCCCCCGGGTATTGAATTGCCGCCATCGCCTAATGTTGACTGATCACGGTGCTATAAGGGTAATTATTGCGTCTCGACTTTTCGCCATTTTGTATCCGGATCGAAAGACCTGATGCGGGCGGCTACCTGCTTGGAGTCCGGACCCAGATCCTTCTCGAACACATCACCATCCTGACTGACGATGAAGGACATGACACCCGAATTCCCATATTCCGCAGGGGTTGCAATCAGCGCGAAGCCGCCGATCATGAGATCGTTGACAATATATTCGCGCGCGCCACCTGCTGCATTCGGTCCCTGCGCATATAGGATCCTGTAATGATACCCATGATAGGCTGGAGGGCCTTCTGAACCACTGGTTCTCCTGTAACCTTCACTTTGCGCTTGGGCGACAAGCGGACCAAATGGACTTGCATCCCCATCACTAGTGGCCGGCCAATAGAGACCGTCCTTGCGGCCCTCGCGGCTCAACAGCCTCCGGGCATATTGAATTCCAGTACCGTCGCGATCACTCTCGGCGTACTCGCGCTGCGCATCGACATAGGCACGCATGACTTCAATTGCTGCGAGTTCGTTCTCGCCAATTCGCCGCGTCAGGATTTCGTCGAGACCCGCTGCAGTATCCCACTGCCACCTTCCATCTTTGGCAACGAGCGGGACCGGGAAGGGGAACGATTCCTTGCCGATCACGAGGATGGCTTTGGAGGCATCCTCCTGCTTCACCTCGTGAGCGTCGTCGAAGGCCGTTGTGAATTTGGCTCGCCTCGCTGCATCGGCGACACTATCGCCAGAGTCAGCAATAGCTGCTCCATCAGGGCCAAGCACCGTCAGAAGTGCCTCGGGGCCTTCTGTGCGAACAGCAGCGATGAGTGCCGCGACGGCTTCCCCGGTCGAGGAAAACGAAGCCTGAGTGCGACTGGCTGCTTGAGCAAGTCCAATACTTAAGGCGGCAGCACAATAAGCAGTCAAAAGAGATACTGGTCTTGCGAACTTGGAAATAGAAGTGCGACGCATGATAAATGCTCCATTTTGGCTGGTCCCATCCAAAGGCAGGATGCAACTTGACG
>JBEBJD010000183.1:0-9959 GCA_040080075.1 Hyphomicrobium sp.
CTGCCAAAACCGTGGCATCTGCACCCGGCCTTTCTACCACGCACGCCCTCAGGACCTGCAATGACCGCCTCTCCCACCGTCCTTGAAGCCAACAAATCCCGCGCTCGTGACTGGTTCGAAGACCTGCGCGATCAAATTTGTACCAGCTTCGAAAAGCTCGAAGACGGTCTGCCCGAGGGCGGCCCGCATTCCAGTCTCGCACCCGGCCGTTTTATACGCACGCCCTGGAACCGCGCCGATCATGGTGATCATCCAGAAGGTGCGGGCGGTGCTAGGCCAGACTTGGGCGGCGGAGTCATGAGCATGATGCATGGCCGCGTGTTCGAAAAGGTTGGCGTACATACCTCCACCGTCTACGGGCAATTCGCGCCCGAGTTTCGCCGCCAAATTCCTGGTGCCGAGGAGAGCCCAAATTTTTGGGCATCCGGCATTTCGCTTATTGCCCATCCTCACAGCCCCAACGTGCCTGCGGTTCATATGAACACGCGCATGGTCGTCACATCGAAGTGGTGGATGGGTGGCGGCGCGGACTTGACCCCAGTACTGGACAAGCGCCGCACGCAAATGGACGCCGACAGCCTCGCCTTTCATGCGGCAATGTTCGGCGCCTGCAACAAGCACCCCATCGCCGATTACAAGCGCTTCAAGGAATGGTGCGATGAGTATTTCTATCTGCCCCACCGCAAAGAAATGCGCGGTATCGGCGGGATCTTTTATGACTACCTGACCCCCAGCGATGAAGACGGCGGGTTTGATGCGGCTCTCGCTTTCACACAAGACGTAGGCCGTGCATTTTTGCAGGTCTATCCGATGTTGGTGCGCGGTAATTTCACGAGCCCCTGGAGCGAGTCTGATCGCGAAGAACAGCTCATCCGGCGCGGGCGCTACGTGGAATACAATCTGTTATACGACCGCGGCACCATGTTCGGGCTCAAAACCGGCGGCAATGTCGAGAGCATCCTCTCATCGATGCCTCCCGTTGTGAAGTGGCCGTGAACTGACGGGCCGTTTTAGCGGGCCGCAGTCGCCGCCCCCTGCCGCTCCGCCATGGCTTGATCGAAAACCTCGTTGAACTCGATGGCGCCAAGATTGACGATGTTTTCCTCCATGCGCTGATCGAGTGCCAAAATCAATTCGGCCGAGGTTTTTCCGCGCACGATGGTGTTGGTCATATAGGCTTGCCGCTCGAAAAAGTTTGTCGTCGGCACCTTGCGCCCCACCGGCCGCATCATTTCAATGCCCGTCATGGGGCCAGCGAGATTCATCAGCTCTATTTCCGCGCCTGCCAGCTGGGTCATGCCCTTGCGTGCAGCCGTTTCGCGCAGGCCCTGGAGCTTGACGACCTGCAGCCAGGGCCCGATGTCGCCATCAAGATTGACAGCATGAATTCCCAGCCCCTTGCCAGTGCGCGCATAGGCCCGGTGATGGTCCCAGTCGTTTGTCACCGACCGGGCAGCCGCCGTCATGCGCTTCAGGCTTTCGATTTTGGCGCTCAAAAAAGCCGCCCGTTCAAATCCGATACTCGAACTGACCGATAGCTTTTTCAGGCGCTCGATGAATGAGGCACCACTCTTGGCAATTTCGCTGACGGAATTGGCCGCCAGAAGTTGCGAGTAACCTATGGCCGTAGAAATCGGCGTGCCCGTTTTCTTGATGGGATGAATGCCCGCCACCATTTCGGCCGTGCCCAGGCCGCTGGTCTCGAGGGCGTAGATGCGGACAACCTGATCCTTAGTCAGACCCAGCGCCAGCGCTTCGCGCGCATAGCGCAATTTGAACTCACGCTCGGGAATCCGTTCGGGGATGAAATCGAAATGTTCACGCGCGTTGCTCAGAAAGTCCTGAAGCCCGGGTTTGGGTTGGGGCGCGGGGCCGGCCGCGTCCTTCTTCTCTTGGAAGGCAACCCATCGCTTGGCTAGGTCGGCCGGCAGGGTAGGACCACCGTAAGCAGGTGGAAACGTCAAAACATAGTCGCCAGCGACAAGCGTTTGATCGGCATTCTTTTTGCGCTTGCGGGCAGTGCGCTTGTCGTTCACGGCCCGCCAATAGCCATCGAGACCAGCCGCGTGATGGCTCTGTGCAGCGATGTAGGCCAAAAACGGCTCGCGCTCGGCTTGCGTCAAGGTTGCTGCAAATTCGCTGGCCGTGCGTTCGGCGTGGGCGGGGGCCAACCCAGCTCCTAGCATCATCAAAACCACAACAACTGCGCGAACCAGTAGCCGGCTGCATCTGGTCCGCAGTGATGTCGCCTGTTGTTGAACGATTTTTGAGATCAACCCGCTTGCCCCCTTATTGAATCAAACTCATGCTGCCATCTGCAGTCGTCACAATAATGGCTTTCATGATCTGGTTGTACTACAAACCATTTTTATGGAGCGCACGTGGCGGCTCGCCGGAGAGCGGTCTCCGCCCGGCTGATTGCTTATGCTATGATTCTTTATGCCGATTACGACATCCCCGCACCCCACAGTCCACCAGTTGCCCCTCACGCCAGGTGCCTTTGCGGCCCTGGCCAAGAGCAGATTTCGTGCCACGCCACCCGATCCATGCCGGGCGGCGGCCGGCTACGGCCCCTCCGATTTCGACCTCAACCCAGGTCACGAGGCGGATTTCAACACACGCCTGCCCTACCGCCTGGCAGCCGTGCTGGTGCCCATAGTGGCACGCCCTGAACCACATGTGCTTCTCACACAACGCACACCCAACCTATCCAAACATGCCGGTCAGATCGCTTTTCCAGGCGGCACCGTGGACGCCACGGACACCACTGCGGTGATGACCGCATTGCGCGAGACTGAAGAGGAGATTGGTCTAAGTTCAGATCTGATTAGCCCATTGGGTTTCCTCGATTGTTACCGCACCGGTACTGGGTATGTGATTACTCCGATTGTCGGTCTGGTTGAGCCTGGCTTTGAGCTGACGCTTAACGCCCACGAAGTAGAGAGCAGTTTCGAGGTCCCGTTGAGCTTTCTGCTCGACCCCGCCAATCATTTGGTGGACACGCGAACCATCAAAGGCCGCGAGCGCCAATTTTATGCCATTCCCCATCAAGGCCGCTATATCTGGGGCGCGACGGCTGGTATAATTCGAAACATGTACGAGAGGCTGCTGCTATCATGATCCGCGTCGTCATCGAAAATCTGCTCCTGTTTTTGACGCCGGCGTTTTTGTATTTCGCCTACGTGCTGATCACTGGCGGAGCGCGGCAAGGTGAGACGGGTGGCGAAGGCAGCCAATCCGCGGCGGGCCTGTTTGATGGCGCCCCATTCGTGTGGCTGTTTTTTGCCGGAACGGCTCTGGTGCTTTTAATCCTCGTCGCGTTTGGGTCGAACTCGGGTGGCAAACCAGGACAGCAATATGCTCCCCCGACCATGAAAGACGGCCGCATTGAACCAGGACGAATGGAATAGTGTCCCCGCCCAAACACGGCGCTTTGCCGTCACTGGCTGCTGAAGAGTGGCTTAGAGCCCAAGAGACGCAAGCCGTCTTGAAGGCGCTCACGCTTGCGGGATACGAGGCTCGCGCCGTTGGCGGAGCCGTGCGCAACTCACTGCTGCAGCGCCCCGTTAAAGACATCGACATCGCCACAACGGCCACGCCGCCTGAAATGATTGCAGCCGCGCACAAGGCCGGCCTCAAGACATTTGAAACCGGTATTGAACATGGCACAATCACGATTGTCGCCAACCATGCGCCATTCGAGGTAACGACGCTGCGTCGCGACGAGCACACCGATGGACGCCACGCCCGTGTCGCCTTCACCTCCGACTGGATGCAAGACGCAAGTAGGCGCGATTTCACCATCAACGCTCTCTACTGCGACGGCGAGGGCACGCTGTTTGATCCGCTTGGCGGCTACGGCGATCTCAATCATCGCCGCGTCCGTTTTATCGGTGTGCCCGAAGATCGCATCCGTGAAGACTATCTGCGCATCCTGCGCTTTTTCCGTTTCACCGCTGAATACACGGCCGGCGAACCCGACGCAGCGGGGCTTCAGGCCTCGATTGCCCTGAAGTCCGGCATCACACAATTATCCGGCGAACGCCGCCGCGTGGAACTGTTGCGCATCTTGTCGACCGCGCGTGCACCCGCGATTGCCTGCACCATGCAGGACTGTGGAATTCTTGCCCTCGCATTGGGGACCCCTAGCAACGCGGAACTCATGGCCCGTATCGCCGGTCTTGAGAAGGCCGGCAGCGCCGTGCCCGATCCCATCTTGCGGCTGGGCGCGGCAAGCCTCTCCAAACCTGGCGGCGCCAAGGTGCTGCGCGACAGCTTGAAACTATCCTCAAACGAATACGAACGCCTGGCTCGTATGGCGCTGCCCGATCGCGCTTTCGATCCGGCGTCGAGTGAGACCAGCGCCAAGGCATTTCTCTACCGGCATGGAGCGCAAGCGTTTCGCGATGGCGTTCTATTAGCCTGGGCACGCGCGAAGGCCGATGAACTTGACCCCGCTTGGTTGCAGCGCCTCACTTTGGCACACCGCTGGCAGGCCCCTGAACTTCCAGTGCGTGGCGCCGACGTGCTGGCGCTCGGTGTTCCCTCCGGGCCCGAGGTCGGCCGCATCCTTTCAGCCTTTGAAGACTGGTGGATTGCCGCTGATTTCCCAATGACGCCCGCACTTTTGAGTAAACGATTGCAGCACATGGTTACGGTTACTAAATCGTAAATCAGGGCTATGCCTTCGGCGGCGTCCCCGCTAATATCGGCCTCACGTGAAACGCCGTTAGTTAAGTATTGCGTAGGCAGCCCACCATGAACTCTTCCAACGATGACGCGCAAATTATCGCTGAAGTTCGCGAACGATCGCGCCGCTTTGTTCAGTCGGTGTTTGCCTGTTTCGCCTTGCTGTTTGCAGCCCTTGCACTGGCTGCACACAGCACGCCGGGCATGTTCGCGCTGCCCGCCGGGGAAATGCCCCGCATAGCCATGGCGTTTCTGTTTCTCTCCAGCGCCTATACGTTGACGCTCTTCGTCTGGGACTGGCTCTTTGGTACGAGCTCTTGAAGAAAGTAGCGCCCGGACATCCAATTGCCGTTCAAGTCATCCGTGGCCCTTGCATCTGGCGCAGCGCTTTTTCAATCCTTCGCCAGTCTTGGGCACGGCCTTTGTCGCCCTCTGACTCCAGTGCGCTGGCCCGGTGAGCGGCCTCGGCAATCGCCCTGGGTCCGAGGCTCTCCATAAGCTTGCGGGCGTGATCCTGAACTTCAATTGCTTGCATGACAGGCCTCCATTTCCAACACAGTAGTGTTTTGACATGGGGCGACAGGCCGCCGACCGCAACCCTTTGTGCTCATAGCTGGCCAAACCAGCCCGATATTTGCCCTCAAGTCATTCCTGTCAAACTGGCGCACCCTGGGCCGGGACCGCTGTCATACAGGTGAAACAAGACTCCCGTTTCTAACAGACAGTAGGAAGTTCAAACGGGAGGCGGCACCGCAATGGAGAGCCCCGCGGACGAGGCGAGCTACATCTATAATGCCGTCTTCATTTCTGACGTGCATTTGGGCACGCGCAATTCCCAGGCCGCCGCGCTTCTCGACTTCCTGCGCCACGTACACTGCGACACACTCTATCTCGTCGGCGACATCGTCGATCTCTGGAAGGTGCGCCGGGGCCCCCACTGGCCGCAATCACACAACGACGTCATGCAGAAAATCCTGCGCAAAGCCCGCAAAGGGACGCGCGTTGTCTTTGTTCCGGGCAATCACGATGAAGGATTGCGTGACTATTGCGGTATGAACTTCGGCGGCATTGAGTTGCGGCGCGACTGCATTCACGAGGCGGCCAACGGCAAAAAATACCTCGTCATGCACGGTGACGAATTCGACGTCATCGTGCGCTATGCCCGCTGGCTCGCATTCTTAGGCGACCGTTCCTACGAACTCCTGCTCGCACTCAACACGCCACTCAATTGGACCCGCCGCTGCCTAGGCTTTGGCTATTGGTCGCTGTCCAATTTCATGAAGCAGAAGGTCAAGGGCGCTGTCAATTTTATAGGCGAGTTTGAGGAGGCGCTCGTTGAGGAGGCCCGCCGCCGTGGGGCGGATGGCCTGATATCAGGGCACATTCACCACGCCAACGACCGCGATATCGGCGGCATTCATTATCTCAATAGCGGCGACTGGGTGGAGAGTTGCACCGCGATTGGCGAACGCGCCGACGGGACATTCGAAATTCTGCATTGGCACGAGGTCATGACCGCACGCTCACGCCATGCCTCGCCACAACTCCCGGTTCTAGAAAAGGCCGCCTGAACTTTGCATTACCGTCCAACCCTGGAGACGTCTTGTGAGAACCAACACTACCACGCTTGAACGCTCGAGCCCGGACCTGCTGAGTGAAGCCGTGCACCAGCATGGACGCCTCTCCATTCAGGGCTCTCTCGAAAGGGCCTTCACATTTGCGTTCCGCTCGATGGTCTATCCCCAGATCTGGGAAGATCCAGAGGTAGATATGGCGGCCCTCGAAATCGATCCCCAGTCACGCATCGTGACGATTGCATCCGGCGGCTGCAATATCATGAGCTACCTGACAGCCAATCCAGCGCAGATCTACGCCGTCGATTTGAACGCTACACACGTCGCCCTCGTTAAATTAAAGTTGGCGGCAGCCCGCCACTTGCCCGATCATACATCGTTCTTTCAGTTCTTCGGTAACGCCCGCACCAAGGCCAATGTGAGCCTCTACGATACTGTGCTCGCTCCACGGCTAGACGGCGAAACCCGCGCCTACTGGGAAGGCCGCGAGCTGTCCGGACGCCGCCGCATCACCCGCTTCGCCCGTAACTTTTACACCTTCGGCTTGCTCGGCCGCTTTATCAGCATAGGGCATCTGCTGGCCCGTTCTCTGGGCGTTAACCCCGCTATCATCATGACGGCCAGGAATCGCGACGAACAATTCGCCTTATTCGAGAAGCATCTGGAACCTTTGTTTGAGAAACCAATTGTCAGATGGGCCACGGCCCAGCGTGCTTCCCTGTTTGGACTGGGCATTCCGCCGGCACAATACGATGCACTTTGTGAGCATGGCGCATTGCAGATGCACGAAGTGTTGCGCGAGCGCGTGCGGCGCTTGGCAACTGACTTCGATCTCAAAAGTAATTACTTCGCCTGGCAGGCCTTTGGCCGCAGCTACGCCCAGGATGGACAAGGCCCGTTGCCTCCCTATCTCGACAAGGAGAATTTTGCGGCCATCAAGATCCGTGCTCCGCGTGCCAGCGTGATCAAGGAAAATTTGATCACCTTCCTGCAACAGCAGCCCTCGGCAAGTCTCGACCGTTTTGTGTTGCTCGACGCGCAGGACTGGATGGACGATGACACGTTGAACGCTTTGTGGCGCGAGATTACGCGCACCGCCCGCTCAGGAGCCCGGGTGATCTTCCGCACCGCGGGGCGCGAAACCATTCTTCCCGGCCGCGTCCTGGCTTCCACTTTGGAGCCCTGGCAATATCAGTTCGAACAGTCAGCCAAGTTCCATGCGCAGGATCGCTCGGCCATCTACGGCGGCTTCCATCTCTATGTGAAGGCAACCTGATGGCTATCGAAGGTACTACCGCGGCAGTCAATATGGACCGCATTTACCGCCACCAACGGCGGATCTATGATGCCTCACGGGCCTACTACTTGCTGGGGCGCGATCAGCTTCTGCGCGAGTTGAATCCACCACCAGACGCTGTGATCCTTGAGATCGCGTGCGGCACGGCCCGCAATCTTTTGCGTGCCGCAGATCTCTACCCTGGTGCGAGGCTTTATGGCGTCGACATTTCTTCGGAAATGTTGACGACAGCGCGTGCATCGATTGCCAAGAGCCGCCACAGCGGGCGCATAAAAATTGCGCTCGCGGACGCAACGTCGTTCGAGACTCATAGGCTCCTGGGAATAGCCAGCGCCGACCGTATCTTCATTTCATATGCAGTGTCGATGATCCCGCGCTGGATGACCGCCCTTGACGAGGCGGTTCGCCGCTTGGCTCCTGGCGGCTCGCTGCACATCGTCGATTTTGGAACCATGCAGGGGATGCCAGCGCCGGCGCGCCGCGCGCTCGTTTCCTGGCTCGCCCGGTTTGATGTCACGCCTCGGCGCAGCCTCGAAACTACTTGCCAGTTACTCGCTGCCCGGCACGGACTAAAATGCACTTTTCATCAAAGCCCGAGAGGATATTTTGCACGGGCTGTAATCTCAGCAAATTGATGACTGCTGAAATCTAAATGCACATAAAAAAGGCCGCCGCGAAATTTCGCGGCGGCCTCTGTTTTGTCAAGCGACGAGCGTTGTGCGCCGGACTTAGAAGTCCATGCCGCCCATGCCGCCACCCGAACACGGGCCTGCCCATGGTTCGGAAAGCAACGTGATGGGCGGCCTGGGAAATCCTTAGAAGTCCATTCCGCCCATGCCGCCCATTCCGCCCATGCCGCCGCCGCCCATCGGAGCGCCGCCATCCTTCTTGGGCTTGTCAGCGATCATGGCTTCCGTGGTGATCAGCAGGGCTGCTACCGACGCTGCATCCTGAAGTGCGCAACGCACGACCTTCGTCGGGTCGATAACGCCAGCTGCCATGAGATCGACGTACTCGCCCGTCTGAGCGTTATAGCCGAAACCATACTTGCTGTTCTCAAGGATCTTGCCAACCACAACCGAGCCATCTTCACCCGCATTGTTGAAGATCTGACGGGCAGGCGACTGCAGAGCGCGCTTGACGATCTGAACGCCGACCTTCTGGTCTTCGTTGTCAACCTTGATCGAGTCGAGAGCCTTGATGGCACGCAGCAATGCGACGCCGCCACCGGGAACGACGCCTTCTTCAACGGCTGCGCGGGTCGCGTGCAGAGCGTCGTCAACGCGGTCCTTGCGTTCCTTGACTTCGACTTCGGTAGCGCCACCGACCTTGATGACGGCTACGCCGCCAGCAAGCTTGGCCAGACGCTCTTGAAGCTTCTCGCGGTCATAGTCCGAAGTAGTTTCTTCGATCTGTGCCTTGATCTGCTTGACGCGGCTTTCGATGTCGCCCTTCTTTCCGGCGCCGTCGACAACGGTGGTGTTGTCCTTGTCGACTGTGACCTTCTTGGCTTGGCCCAGCATCTTCAGCGTGACTGTTTCGAGCTTGATGCCGACGTCTTCCGAAATCACCGTACCACCCGTGAGGACAGCGATGTCTTCGAGCATGGCCTTGCGGCGGTCGCCGAAGCCAGGAGCCTTGACAGCAGCAACCTTGAGGCCACCGCGCAGCTTATTGACGACGAGGGTTGCGAGTGCTTCGCCTTCGATATCTTCAGCGATGATGAGCAGCGGCTTGCCGGTCTGCACCACGGCTTCCAAAACTGGCAGCATCTGCTGCAGGCCCGACAGCTTCTTCTCGTGGATCAGGATGTAGGGGCTTTCGAGATCGACGATCATCTTGTCGGCATTGGTTACGAAGTATGGCGAGAGATAGCCGCGATCAAACTGCATGCCTTCGACGATATCGAGTTCGGTTTCCAAGCTCTTGGCTTCTTCAACCGTGATCACGCCTTCCTTGCCGACTTTGTCCATCGCCTTGGCGATGAGCTTGCCGACTTCGACGTCGCCGTTGGCCGAAATGGTGCCGACCTGGGCGATTTCGTCGTTCGACTTGATCTTCTGCGACTTGGCCTTGAGTTCAGCGACGACGGCTGTGACAGCCAGATCGATGCCGCGCTTCAGATCCATCGGGTTGGCGCCAGCAGCAACCGACTTGGCGCCTTCCTTGACGATGGCCTGGGCGAGAACGGTTGCCGTGGTGGTGCCATCGCCGGCGAGATCATTGGTCTTGGAGGCCACTTCGCGCAACATCTGTGCGCCCATGTTCTCGAACTTATCTTCGAGTTCGATTTCCTTGGCGACGGTGACGCCGTCCTTGGTGATGCGAGGCGCACCGAACGACTTTTCAATGACGACGTTGCGGCCTTTGGGACCGAGCGTCACCTTGACTGCGTTGGC
>JBEBJD010000006.1:0-9889 GCA_040080075.1 Hyphomicrobium sp.
TGAGTGCGGCCACGATGTCGGCAGGCGTCTTTGTGGGATCGAGTTCAAACATCAGTGCCGCGAGTGCAGCCACATGTGGGGCCGCTTGCGACGTGCCGCTGCAAACCCCGAAAGATTCAGGGCCAGAAGCCGCGAGCGTGCTCATGATGTCGACGCCGGGGGCTGAGAGATGGCCACCCGTATTTGAAAACTCTGCTCGTTGTCCGTCGCGTCCGACGGCTTCAACCACGAGAATGTTTGATGCGGGTTTGTCTTTGTCGCTCTCAAACGTGCCAGCCCATGCGAACGGCGAAGACCAGCGGGCTTCGAGCGGCGTTGTGCGCCCTTCGCTATCGTTCCCAGCCGCTACAACAAAGAGCACTTTGCTTTCGACGCGCTTTGCCATCGTCCGCAGAATGCTGGCCTGATGATGGATATGCAGTTTCAAGCCTTCAACGCCATCAAGGCTTTCATTGCCGATAAGGCGCTTGGCGAGAAAATTGTAGCCAAGGCTGATATTGATCACACGCAAATTGTCGGGATGCTCGAAGTTGTCGACGAGATAGTCCACGGTTCTGCTGAGTACTTCGTCAAAGACAAGCGTCTGCAGTTCCCAGAGTTCGTCAACACCAAGGCTACCGGCTTCGCTTCCCGCCTGGTTCGAAATACCGATTGCGTCGATGCGGGCACCTGGAACCATGCCGTCGATACCCGGCGTGTCGCCTTGCTTGGCGCCAATGATGCCAGCCACATGCATGCCGTGGTGCGTGCTACAGTCCGGGTGTAAAACGGTGACGGGCTGGCCGCCATAGATCGACTGGAACTTGACATTTGGACTGCTGGTAAAGCCCAAGTCGATGACACCGATCTTGGGACGCAGTGCATCGGTATGGGACTTGCGATAGCGCTCGACCATGTCCCACACGGCGGGCATGCGAATGGACTTCAGGCCCCAGTTGCCATCGGCCTTCTCAGTAGGTCCCCACGTCCATTCGTACGTCTTGCCCCCACCTTGCAGTGTGGCCCCAGACGGCTTGGGCAGTCCTTTGGTGCCAATTGTCGAATTGACGATTGCCGCATCGACGATGCCTTCTTTGCGCAGGCTCTTGATCAACGGGGGCTCGAGCATCTTTTCGAGTTGCTGCTTGGCCTCCTCGGGAGTCGAGGGAGTCTCTGCCTCTGGTGCGGCACTTGGCCCGTCAATGCTGCGCGTGCCATCGTCATTGGACTCCACCGTAATGACACCGAGTTCACCGATGACCTTGGTGACATTGAGGTTGTATTTCTCCAATAGCTTGCCGATTTCTTCTTCAGTGGCTTCCGGCTTCAACTGGATCACATAGCTATTGGGCCGCGAAACCGGTGCGACGACCTCGGCAGGAGGTGGCTCAGTGGCCGTTGTGCCGGGAATGGTGCCTTGAGCAAGTTCAATGGCGCTGGTTTCCGGCCCGGCGGTTATCTGGCGGGCTGAGCCAGACAGCGTGTCACTCGCGTATGCTGTCAACAGCGAGAACCAGGAGGCATCGGCGTGCAACAATCCGGCTCTCGTTACTGGCAGGGCCTGCCCTTGTTTGCCTGCATCAGCGGGCGTTTTGATCTTGGCTGGATCCTTCTTGCTGTTAGGGGCCTTGAGCTTCAACCAGTTAAAGGGCCGCTTTTGTGCCGTTGGCTTGTTTACAGTTTGCCGGACGGGTCCGGTTGCGACAGGCGGCGGTGAGAGTGTGAGCGATTTTGCCGAGTTAGGCTGGGGAGGTGCCTGCAGGGATCTGGTAGTCCCGTTCGCCTGCGGGGCCGCTCCTGCGGCCGGCGCGGAGGCTGTTCCATTACGCGGGGCGTCGGGCGCACGGTCTGGGTTCTCAACAGGCGGCGGCGTTTGTTGTTGCTGGAGTTGTGTCCCCGGCTTGAACTTGCGATCCAAGAGGCGCTTCAGTTTATCGTAGGATTGGACTTCCTGTTCGGCGCCGGTGGCAGGAATTGATAGTGGAACAGCAGTCGTTAGGGCAGCTGCCACCAGGACGGCCAAGGCCTTATTCAACATCGTCGTAACTCCGGTCTTACCAAGCAGTCCCAGACATCTACCACGCATTGGGACCGCGTGCGTCGTAGCCAAATCAAACCCGTTCTGGTGCCAGCCCAATGTGCCGTTAGCCCCAGCATACCCGGGGCATGCACGGCCGCAGCATGTGCGGCACCAGTTCTTAGCCGGTGCCTACTTCGTCCAGCTACCGAGCCAATCTGAGGCCTTTTCCCACGCGCTCTGCCACCACCACTTTTGTGGTTCGGGCGCCGGAGACGGAGCCGGTGCCGGGGGCGGAGGTTCAGGAGAGGGGGCCGGCTCCGGAGCGGGTGCGGGTGGTTCTGGAGCAGGCGCTGGTGCCGGAACTGGGGGCGGTGGCTCAGGAGTAGGAGCCGGAGCAGGCGGCTCTGGTGCCGGTGCGGGAACAGGAGCGGGCGGCTCTGGAGCAGGTGCCGGTGCGGGAGTAGGAGCGGGTGGCTCTGGAGCAGGTGCTGGTGCGGGAACTGGTGGCTCTGGAGCGGGTGTGGGGGCCGGTGCTGGAGCAGGCGTGGGTTCTGGCGCCGGCGCCGGTGCCGGAGTTGGGCTGGGGGCTGGTGCTGGTGGCGCAGTGACGCCGATTTCAAATCCCGCCTGTTCGACAAGATTGCCATCGGCACCGACGCCGCTGTCAAATCCTTTGGCCCGGCGCAGGGCTGATACGAGCGAGCTGAAGACCGGTACAAAAACCGTCAGTTCCTTGGACCCCACGCGAACGTTTTGCCGCGCATGGAAATGCAGATGGATGGTCGTTGACGGGGTGCCATTCATGATTTTTGAGACACGGCCAAGCACATCGCCCTGCTTGACGCTTTGGCCGGTTTTGACCCGGATCGAAGCCGCATTCATATGCAGGTACTGGTAAACCGTGCCGTCCTTGGCCTTGAGTTCGACCGTGGTGTTGCTGGTAATCTTGGTGATGGTGCCATCGACAACGGCGACGCATTCCCACTTGTTGTCTTCGGGAGTGGGGGGGCGGATATCCTGGCCCTGATGGCCGGCCCCCGATGGGCACAAGGGCATCGACCAAGAGCGTTCCTCGCAGTAGTCGTCGCGCTGTTTGAATGGGTTGTAATTGTTGCTGTTGCTCTCGCTGCCGCCAGGACCCTTGTAGCCGCCATGACCATAGATCTGCGAGTTCATATGCGGGTAGCGGCCGGCATCGAGTTTAATCGGGTAGATGATATCGGGAAGATACACAAAACGGTCGCCTTTACGGCCGCGCTTGCTGTTGTCTGGATAAGTATCTCCGGGTGGATAGTACGCGAAGCCAGGCTTCTCCGCAGGCGGCGCTGTGGGCGGCGTTCCGGTTGGAGTCGTGGGTGTCGTCGGTGTTCCGCCACCCGTTTCAGGAGCCGGCGTTGGCGTTGGAGCAGGCGGCGTCACCGGATCAACGGTTGGAGTCTCGCACTTGACTGGAACCAACGGCAAACCGCCGCTGTCTTGGTCATTCCCATTGTCTGCAGCACAAGACCATTGCCCGCCTGAACCCGCTTGAGGCGCGGCACCGGCCTCAAAGCCCGCAAGTCTCTGCGTCGCACTGTGTGCAAGCCCTTCAGTGAAACTGTCAGAAGGTTGTGCCAGGGCATGGATCGTGGCGGCGCTCAGAGCGCTTACACAGACACCCGACAACAACTTGGCCTTATACCCCACGGCAATCCCCCTCGCTCAACTTTACGATGCGATGACGTCCGGTCAGTCCGATAATGCCCAAAGTGCACGAGCCTTGCAACGCGCGTCGCAAGACTGGCCGAAGACTATGGCGCGGCTGGCGATTCTGGCTCTGCGGGTGCAGTGGTGGGTTCTGAAACCGGAGAACCTGCTGGTGCGTTGAGCAGTGTTTCAAGAAGCGCTCGCCCCTGAGGAGTGATCGCTGCGGCCTGATCAGACGCCAAAACACTCTTGATCTTATTCTTGACGCCATCGGGGATCTCTTCCGGCTTTGGAGCCAAATCCTGGAATCCGCCGGCAATGCTCTCGGCGGCGGACGCAACAGGTGCGGCACCGCGGGCTGCATCATCTTCGGCACTGGCCCCTACGTCCGGACCTTCTGCGACGCGGCTTGAGAATAACAGGTCGCCCCAGTCCATACTGATGCTTGGCTTTGACCAAGGGCCCGTAATTTTCACCGGGATCGGCGGCGCGCTCGGTGGCGGCACGACCTTGACGCGAATTTCCTGAGTGATGAGTTTGGCGGGCAGGCTGACGTTGCCACGAGACTGGACTTCGACTTCGTTGCCACCAATATCGAGGCCGGGCGAACTGGTCATCACTCCTTTTTTGATGTCGTACAGCGCGTCTAGTTTCTCAAACCCGGTCTTCTTGTTGAGATCGAACTTCAGACCGCCTGTCAGGCTGTTCCACCAGTTTGATACGATTGAGCGTATGTCAAAGCCACGAATGACACCCTTGGACATGCGGAACGAGGCTTTGCCTTCAATCGATGCTGCCAATTCGTTCTGACTCTTACCTTGGCCCCTGGCGTTGATTTCGACATTCGACGTTCCCGCCAGTAACGGTTTGCCGGTAATTTCAGTGATGATGGGCTCGGCAGCCACGTTGACAAGACTGATCGTCATGTCGGCGCGTGGCACGGCCTTGCCGCTGTCAAGCGCCAGCTTGCCGGTGGCGCTGCCAGCCCCAACGGTCAGTTTTTCAAGTGTCGCGTCGAGCTTGCCGCCAGTGAGTTTGGTGTTGATCTGAGCATTTTTGAGATCAAGCTTGCCCAACACAAGCTCGTCAGAAGTGATGACGGCGTCGAGATCGGCGCTTTGCAAAATAGTGAGGTCAATTGGCGCCTCACTCCACGCCGCTGCCGAAGGCTTGGCCGCAGCGGACGCGGGTGCTGCTGCTGCCTCTGGGGAAGCGCCAAGGCCTTGGAGTGTCGTGAGAAGTCCATCCCATGCAGGAGCGGTTTCCAGTTCCAAGTCAGTTTCTGCTTCTGGTCCTGCAGCTTTGACCGGAGCGGTCGCGGCGCCAAACACGGAGTCGAAGTTGATGCGCTTCAGGGCAATGCTGCCCTCATATTTCGGCCTTTCGCCAGTCAACGACAGTTTGCCCGTCAACTTGCCGGTATCGGAACCAAGCGATAGATCCGTGCCCTCAAAGGTGACGCTGCTGCTGGTTGCTTTGAATTTTCCGGTTGCGGAGCCCGGCACTGGTGTTCCGCCTTGCGCCACGTCTGAGCCAAGCCAGCGGGCGAGGTCGCGCACCGAGCCGCTGGTCAGCGCCACATCGCCGCTCAAGTCCTGGGGATCGGCGCCGCTTGCCGTTCCATTGATCTGGCCTTTGAGATGGCTGCCATCGACGGTGATCTTGAGATCGGTGGGCTTTCCAGCTTGAGCTGCGAGGATATCGCTGATGGCAATATCGAGGGCCGCACTTTCGCCATGGTGTGCCAGGGTGCCTTTGGCGCTGGCTTGGCCATTGGCTTCGACGGTGGCATCAACGTGCTCATAACGCACCGGCTCCTTGGTGGCGGCCGAGGTGTAACTAACCAGACCGTCCTTGATCGTCGCGCCGTTCAGCAAAGTCACGGCGGGGCCAACTGTGGTTTGCGTTTTTTGATCGAAGGCCCAGTTGGTCTTGCCCGCTGCATCTTTGATCAGGTTGATCTGTGGGCCGGAAAACTCAAGGCTCTCGATTTCGGCCGTGCCCGAAAATAGTGGTTTGAGCTTAAGCCGGGCGTCGATCGATTTGGCTTGCAACAGTTGCGGACCCGCCATGCCTTCAGGATTGGCGATCACAACATCGCTCAGACGTATTGCTGGGCTTGGTAACAACTTGATATCCGCGCCTCCAATTGTCACGGTCCGGCCACTGGCCGTGCTGGCTGCGCGTTCGATTTGATCTTTGATGAGGCCAGACGGTGGGACAGCAATCAGCAACCCCGCGGCCACCGCGATTCCGGCCAATGCCACGAGAAAAACGCGCAGGAGCTTGGTTCCAAGGCCGCGCTTTGTGGTTTTACTGTCCTGTCCGGCCGTCATCGGATGTCTCCGCACAATTAATTCAACAAGTGATATGCGATTATGGCGGGCCGTCTGCTCCACCGCCCTGCCCGGAATTCTGGCATGAACGCGGCGCACCATGCCACGGCTTTGCGGCGGGGGCGAGAGCCCAGTTGGCGGTCAACCCTGCAACCTAGCGTGGGTATTTTGTAAATCGTCCAGCAATCTTGAAGGTGCGGACCGGAAGGCCGGGTTGCTCCTTGATAATTGTTGCGCCACACGGCTAGTATACAATCAATTATGGCGCACGAGGGAGTTTCGTACATGGCCTCAATTCAGAGACGCAATGTCCTGAGCCCCCTGTTGAGCCGTACCGTGTGCATGCTGGCGCTCGGTGCCATGGCACTGGCGATTCCCGTGAACAGTGATGCGGCAGCTCAAGCCAAGAACCTGAGCGTCAACTGGAACGATCCTGAACTCAAGGGCTTTGCCGAAGAGCGCGCCGCGGCGGTCGCCAACGGTGCTGCACCTGAAGAAGAGAGCAAGCTTTCAACTTTAAACATTCCGGTTCTGGCTTTTGAGCGGCCACCCGAAGCCGTGTCGCGCAATTTGCGTGCGGGCCCCGAAGCCGCACCAGAGCGGGCAGAGCATTTCGATCCGGCCAATCCCGTCTGGTATCAGATCGTCGAAGATTACGGCGACGTCGTCGTCAGTATCGAGGCCGATCTGCGCGTACAGCACACATTCGATTCCAACTATCCTGTCTATAGTACGGTGCCGCCAGGTGCCGCGGCAAGTGATGAACCGCAGGTATCCGTAATGGACGAAAACGGTGAAGAGGGCATGGAGGGGGCCATCGCAGAGTATACATTTAAACGCTTTGGCGTCCCTTACACCGTAACGGTCGAATGCTCAGAAATGGCACGGGAGCAGTGCAAGGATACTGCGCAACTCGCCAAGGACAGCGCGCTGCTCAAGGTTGTCGGCGGACAAGCGCCGCAGTAATCAGCGGCTTCAAGATTAGATGTCAGGTTGATGTGTTGCCGGCAATCACGAGGCGCGCATCGGCGATTGAGCCCGCCTTCGTGAGGTCGGGACCTTCGGGAACTCCCAACGTCATCATGCGAATGGCGCCTTCCTTGGACGCTGATATCATATTGCCTGAAATCAGCGCCTTACCGGTTGGCGATCCTGACGAGACGAGGATGCCCACTCTGGTTGCACGCAGTAGGTTCTGCGTCACCATGCAGTCGCGCATGAACTCACCCCAGCCGATGAGTATGCCGCAGGTTGGTGCATTCTCGATCACGTTGTTCGATACCAGCGTGTCGGCTTCGATGGTTATGCCCTCGCCGCGTTTGTCTTCTGGTTCATTTTCGCGCTTGAACAGGTTGCGGATCAGGTTGCCTTGCACGATAGCCAACCGCCCCCCCTCGTTGAAGTTGGTGACGGAAATGCCGGTGGCGGCGGTAACCACCGTGTTGTTGGCAATCACGGCGCCTTCAAAACCAAATTCAGCATAGATCGCGACTTCGCCAAGCCGGGCACAGGAATTCGATGTAATTTGGATGTTGGAAGCCGCGTTGCCGCGTACCGCCGAATAGGCGCAGTCCGAAATGCGGTTACTTGTGACGAGCACGCCGTTGGCCCGGAACACGTTGACGCCGTTGCCGTATTCACCGGTTCCGCCGATGCGGGCGTCAATGCCTTCGATCCTGTTGAGAGCGACAATCGTCCCGTCTTCGCCTGGAGTGTCGCGCCATACGAGGATGCCATTGTTGCGGCAGCCTGAAATGCGGTTATGGACAATTTCCAATCCACTCGCGTTGTTGGAATAAATGGCCTGGGACGCGGTCGTTATGGTGCAGTCGCTAATGCGCCCCGAGCAGCCTTGAAGTGAAATCCCGTTGAGGAGGGCATGGCGAACCTCGACGCGAAGCAGTGTGACGTTTTTGCAATTTTCCAGATAGACGAGCGCATCACCTTGCTCGGCATCGAGCGGCAGCATGGCCCCATCGAACACGATGTCCTGGAGTGTGAGTGAACTCGCGTCCCGAGCCGATATGAATGTTGCCCCACCGATGAATTGAAGAACGCTGAGGCCGTTGGCGCCAGTGAGTTTCAACCCGGCGGGCAAGTTCAATGATCGCGTGCGCAGCGTCCCGGCTGGAAGATGAAGCGGTTCGCCCTGCAAGGCCGCGCCGTCGATTGCAGCCTGCAGGGCTGCAGTCTGATCTTCGTCAGATCCTGCCTGCAACTTTGTTTCGACGGTCTTCCGGTCTGGCGCTCCTGGCTCCAGCGCATGAACGGTTCGCGGGCCCGCCACGGCATCTGCCGCTGCCGTGGCAATCAGGCCCAAGCCAGTGCCTGCCGCCAACAGCGTGCGGCGATCCATCGTCATACGTTTCACGGCTCCAGTACGAAGAGGGGCACCTCAATGTTGCAAAGCACATTATAGGCCAGCATTCGTTAAGGGCACTTAACGGGCCGTTGCGGGACCAACCCGAAGCCGCTCGAGACAGACGCGGATTATTTCAATACCGCCCGCAATCGCCGTGTCCAGACCGAACACGGGTTCTGTGAAAGCGGTGGGCAGGTGTATAAAACCAGCCATGGTGGGGCCAGTCGCGCAGCCGCATAAATGCAGCGACCGGTACAACACACTGTTGCACAAGAATGTGCCTGCGTTGCTAGAGAGCTCGGCAGGAATTTGCAGGCGTTTCAGCCGGGCGACAATATCCCGTGCAGGCGCCGTGACCTGCAGCGCCTTCGCGCTCTGAGCTAGAATAATTTCGCGCTCCGGTAATTGCC
Organism: Hyphomicrobium sp.; assembly: GCA_040080075.1. Lineage (GTDB taxonomy): Bacteria > Pseudomonadota > Alphaproteobacteria > Rhizobiales > Hyphomicrobiaceae > JANNFX01. The sequence goes on from JBEBJD010000006.1 coordinate 8,794, forward strand.
CCGCAGCATCGCAATGCCGGCCTCGGGAGTTGACAGCTTGCGTTTCGATGCGGAACCCGATTGCGCCTTCGGATACACCAAAGTGCAGCGAAAGAACCGGCATATGGGCATTGTAGAGATTTGCTAGCAGTTCGGGGCCGGCAACCCATTCGGTGGGCAACACATGGGCAATCACCCGGTAGTCTTTAAACTGTTGTGCGGCCTGGGCTCCCAAGGCTTCAACTAGGTCTGCGCTGATATTATTGGCAACGCCTGGAAACGGCCCGAACCCGGTCAGCATGATGGCCGGCCGGGTGCTGTGCGCCGGACACACGGCCTAGTTCTTGCCCACACTCTTGATAGCGGGCATTGCGCTGTCTTCGGGCGACTTTAGTGAGGCTGTTACGGTTGTCGTCCCGGCGCTGCGAGTTTTGTCGATGACGATTTCGGCGGATTTCACACAAACCGGGATGCGGTCGGGCGAAAACTTCTGCTTTACTTCGTAGCCACCGTTGTTATCGCGGAATGTGACATTGGCGCTGCCCTTAGCGAGGCCCTCCATCTGTGCCTTGCCGCCGAGCTTGGCCACGTCATCGTGTTTCAAGCTGTAGCTGATGGCACCAGCCTTCACCGATTCCCGCACGAGGTAATAGGTGCTGCCGGCTTTGGGTTCGACTGTCTGCTTGAACAGGTTCAGGATGTGATCGGCTGCCGTATCGTCGATCGATTCACCCATCATGTCTTCGACGACGATGTTGACCGCAACGTTCTTATTTTTTTCAAGCGAGCCGTCTGTTGCAAGACCCGGCAGTGCGTTTTTCAATAGTTCAAACGACAATCCGGCACTGGCTGTTTGTTTGTCGCTGAGCGCATAGTTTGAAATCTGAATGTCGCGCTTGATGCCATTCAAGGCGATGACCGAGGGCTCCTTGCTGAAGTCCTTGACCCGGTAGTAACTGCCGCTTTTGTCGAGCCGGTAGATGGAACCGGCTGGGTCGAAACCATTTGGAATAAGCGGACACTGGAACCCGTTGGGTACGCCTGGCACGAACCCTGGCGTGGCGGCAATGGTATTGGTAATGACGCCTGTCGAAGGTGCCGTATCACAGGCACCAAG
>JBEBJD010000052.1:0-9868 GCA_040080075.1 Hyphomicrobium sp.
CACGCCAATGCTTTGGCGCCGGGGCGTACGGGTATCAGCTTGGAGAGGAATTCAACGGTCGCGACGGGGATGTTTTCGAATTCGTAGGTCGCTACAGAAACGCTGTTGGCAAAGGAAGTCAGCGCGGCTTCGTCATGATAGTCTGCAACGGTATGCTGGAAAGACACGTCAAATGCTGGGCTACCGGCTTCGGGAGCATAAATGTGTGTTTTAAAACCGAGTTGCGCGGCCGCTAGAGCCAGCATGCGCCCAAGCTGACCGCCGCCGAGAATTCCGATGACAGATCCGGGTGGCAAGATGCCGGCCGGGAACCGGATGGGGATTGCGGTCACAGCCTATTCGTCCTTGGGCGCATCAGCCACCGCCGCGGTCTGTTTGGCACGGCAGGCTTCGAGCTTTGACAGAAGATCGGGGTCATTGAGTGCCAGGATCTGGGCCGCCAGCAGGGCCGCGTTGATAGCACCCGGCTCGCCAATCGCGAGCGTGCCGACGGGCACCCCACCGGGCATTTGTACGATCGAGTAAAGACTATCGATTCCCTTGAGTGCCTTTGATTTCACCGGTACACCAAGCACAGGCAGGCAAGTCATTGAAGCCACCATGCCTGGTAGATGGGCCGCCCCGCCAGCCCCCGCAATCACGATCTTTAAGCCGCGCTCCCTGGCCGACTTGGCATAGGCCATGAGGCGATCGGGCGTGCGATGCGCCGAGACAATCTTGGTCTCATGGGCGACGCCTAAATCGGTGAGAATTGACGCCGCGTGTTTCATGGTAGCCCAATCGGATTGGCTACCCATAATGATGCCGACGAGGGGGGAGGTCTTGCTCATGTTCATCTTGAGTGGACCGGGACGTACCCGGCGCCAAGCGCCCTTTATGAAGGGGACCCCGACCCGGGGCCCAATATCAGGGGTTAGAGGAGCGCGGCCGGAGTGACAAGACCTTCATGTTCTGAAGGTGTGGATGTCACAGTCTGGATCAACCGTGGCGTGCGGCATTTCTGGCGCGGTGCCCTACTTTTCTTCCGGCCCCGCTTGCGTGGCCCGGTCCCTGCCGTTAGCCTCAAACACGGAGGGGATATGCGTCACCTGCGCCGCCACCGCGACTTTCTAGCTTGGCTGATGAGCGTTGCCGTCTCGTGCAACATCATCCTGGCCATGGTTTGTTGCGCGCCGATTGGTGGAGCCCATGGTAGCCAGTGGGCGGACGGAGACGCCTTTGGCAGCGCGCTGTGTACCTCGGGTGCTCTCAAAAACCCCAACTGGGATGGGCAACGGGTCCCAAGTCACACGTCTTTGCATTCAGACTGTGTGCTGTGTAGCCATGCACCGGGCAGCGGTAATCTTGCCTCCGCCGGACCAGGCGAATTCGCATTGCCTGGCTTTGACACCTCACAGCAGCTAGCTTTTCCGCCCGAGGCTCAACGCGCAGCCTCGCATTTTGCATTCGCAGAGCCCATGAGCCGCGGCCCACCGCGCGCCTGAACCCGCCTCTCCCAAACAAAATGAGAGTGCCGTTTGCCGCTGCTCGCGTTGCGCCCGTATTGGGATCGCAAGCAGCGTCTTCAGCCATAGGTTCAATTCTTCGAAAGCTCGAACGAGATGCCCAAATTTCACCGGTTATTCGCGCGGCCGCTCGCCTGCGCCCTCACAGTCACATCTTCGATGGCAGTTACGCATTCAGTTTCTGCCCACCATCCCGGCGGCACCGGCAACATTGGCGGAGCTGGGCCTATCAACACCGTGTCTGCTACAACACTACCGCAAGGGGTCTCGGCTGCAGGTGTTACCTACGAATATACTTCCCTGAGCGGATTGAACGATCGCGATCTCATCGAGGCCGCTGAACGCGGCGAGCACGCCCACTCGATCGCAACGATTTCAAGTCCAGCCGTCAGCTTCGCCTACGGTTTGACCGGGGATATTACCCTCAGTGTCCGTCTACCATACGTGATCCGCACTGATATCCGCGAGGGGGCGCATGATCACGGTGGTGCGCACGCGGGTGGGCACGGCGCAGAGGTGGTGCGCCGCGGCGATGCCGATGGTTTTGGCGATGCCTCGGCTCTGGCCCAATGGCGGGTCTTGAACAACGAGTCGTCGGGCACGTCGGCGGCCTTGCTGCTGGGCGTCAAAGCGCCGACCGGGCGCACGGATCAAAATGATGATCATGGCGAGCGCTTTGAGGCTGAATTCCAGGCTGGCACAGGCTCGTGGGATGGCATGTTTGGGCTTGCTCTGACGCAGCGATTGGGCAAGTGGTCGCTTGATGGCAATGTGCTTTACACTTCGGTCAGTGAAGGCACGCAGGCGACTGACCTGGGTGACCGGTTTCACTATAACGCGGCCATTTCCTATCGCGTTCTCGGTGCGGCCCAGTCCATCACGCATCAACACGCGGACGGAACGATCGAAACCCACTCTCAGCCGGCCTCCGGACCGGCGGTCGATCTTGCGCTCGAACTCAACGGCGAATGGCATGACAAGCAGGTGATCGCTGGCGAAAGTGATGCCAACTCGGGCGGCAACGTCACGTACATTTCTCCGGGCGTGCGCGTGTCGGTCGACAAGTGGTCGGGCTTCGTTTCTGTCGGTGTACCGGTCATCAACGATCTCAACGGGCTGCAATCGGAGCCCGATGTCCGCGTCACGACCGGTGTAGGGGTCAGCTTTTGAGCCCCAAATCCAAATCGTGGCGCACGCCGCGTCTGGCAATGGCTGAACTGGCGCTGGCGGCGTGTTTCGCCGCCTCCGTCGCTAGCCCGGCGCCGGCACATGAGGCCAAAATTAAGAACCTGCAAATTGTCCACCCCAATGCCGTTGAACCGGCAGGTGCTGGTCCTGCGGACGTGGCAGTGTCGATGACCATCCGTAACCACGGCAGGAAATCCGACCGTCTAACCGGCGCCTCCTCGCCGCTCTCCGGCAGTGTCACGATCGAGGGCACATCAGGCGCCAATGTAATCGACATTCCTGCTGGCGAAACTGTCAAGCTTTCGTCCAAGTCCGTTCACATCAAGCTTCGAAACGTAAAGGATCAGCTGACCGGCTACGACATGTTCCCGCTAACCTTGACCTTCGAAACGGCGGGTTCAATCGAGATCGAGGTGATGGTTGAGGAGGGTCCGTCGAGCATGACCGGACACGATGAAGAGGTGAACCAGAAATGAAGCTCGCTATTTCTGCCTTTGCTATTCTTGTGGCCGCTACAGCCCTGGCCGCTCCGGTTGTCGCCCATGGCGGCAAGGCGCACGTCAAATGCAAGAAGGGCTATGTTCTCACCAATGATCATCGTTGCTTGAAGCCCTAAGTGCCATTGCTGGATGAGTCCCTTCTGCGTCCCTTTGAGATGCAGGGGCTGGTGATCCAATCGCCGTCGCTAAGCGTTCTAGTTGGTGCGGAGTCCGGGTTTACCCGAATTGATGTTGGGGCCAAGTGGAAGGGGCATGAATTTGCGCGGCCGGCGGGATGAGTTGCCGGGGCGTGATGCGCTTCGCCGGCATATTGTGACGGCTGGGTTTTGCATCGGATTGTTTGCGTGCTCTGCCGCGCTGGCCACCGAGCCGGAGAAGCGCCTCACCGCCGCCCAAGTTATCCGTGCCCTCCACCAATCGGCCAAACCGGGTGATATTGATCTCTCCCGGCATGATCTTGGCTCGATGGATCTGGCACGTGTCAATTTCAAATCGGCGCGTCTGACGGGGGCCAATCTATTCGGCGCTGATTTGACCGACGCAAACCTGTCAGGCAGCCATCTTGGCGGTGCTGTGCTCGATCGGACAGTTCTCACCCGCACCGATTTTTCGGGTGCCGATATGACGGGCGTATCTTTCATGCGCCCCACAGTCTTTTCGACACTTCAATATGACCGGCGCGAGGCGCCCCGATTTGACGGCGCGGTGCTGCGCGGCATGCGCTTCACGGGGATTTTCGACGGCGCCAGCTTCAAGAACGCCGACTTATCCTACGCCCGTATGGGACCGCACGATACCCGCATGGATATCTCATCGTTTCCACACAACTTTTTTAGCGGGTGTGATTTCTCCAACGCCCGGATCATAGACGCCGATCTCTATGAGGCCTCCTTGGTCATGGCAGACTTCACGGGGGCTGATTTAAGGGGAACGAGCTTCGTCAGGGCGGATTTCACACGCGCCAATCTGACAGGCGCAGATTTAGGCGGCGCCGACATCACAGGAGCTAATTTTGATGGCGCCATCATGACAGGCGTGAAGGGGCTTGACGCGGTGCGAGGTTTACCGCTGGCGGTCAATCTCGATCGCGCTATAAGATAGTCCGCGACAGTACTCCTAGGGTTCCAATCAATGCACTTTGATTTGCGGGCGGTAGCACTGTCACTTCTGACGGCGGGCCTTATCCTTGCGGGTGCGGTACCAGTCTCGCAATCGGGCGCGCAAGAGGTGGCTGGTCAAACCGTCGAAGTCGACACCGCACTTGTGGTCTCAGTTGACGTTTCAAACTCTGTCGACGAACGCCGCTATCAGTTGCAAATGGGCGGCATTGCCTCGGCCCTGGAGGACGAGAGCGTTATCGATGCCATTTTGAGCGGTCCACAGGGTGGGATCGTGATCGCCATGGTGGTGTGGGCCGACCGGCCTAAGACCGCAATTCCGTGGACGGTCATTCGAAACAAGGAAGATGCCGCGGCTGTCGCTGAAAAGATCCGTAAGCTGCCGCGAGAAGGCGGTGAATTCACGTGTGTTGCCGGTATGTTGCGCAATATTGCCGATAAGCTGGTGACGCAAATTCCCGTGAAGGCCAGCCGCACCGTGGTCGATGTGTCGGGCGATGGCAGCGAAAATTGCAATCCAGTTGAGCCGCTGGAATCAATCCGCAATGAACTTATCGATGCGGGGGTCACCATCAATGGTTTGCCGATTCTCGATGGCAAAGAAAAAGCGACGCTAGAGGAGTGGTATACGGCCAATATCAAAGGTGGGCCAAGCGGGTTCGTGTTGCCGGCCAACGGCTTTGAAGATTTCCCGCGCGCCATCCGTCAGAAATTCGTGATCGAGATGAGTGCGATGGAACCGGGTGTGAAACGGGCAATCAGGTGACGATTACTTCTCGCTCTCTGTTCTCGCTCCACAGTGCGTGGGCACAGGAGGGGAACAACTACAACGGCCCGCGAGGCAGGAGCCTGGGGGCCGTTGAAACTTGATCTGAGCGGCAGCTCTCACATATTTTTGTGATCGCCCGGAGCACACTTCCATTTAGTAATGGTCCATCCCGGATGTTCCTCAGACCACTGGGCGAAATATGGCGGGGCGAACATCGCACACTGAGTCGTATCCATGTCGCCTTCAACAGGCAGGCGATAATCCTTGCAGACGTTGGGATCGGTGGCCATGCAGGCCGACAAAATGATTGTCATCATGGATCAGTACTCTCCGGCAAGATTGAAGCGTTTCCAACATTCCGGCAACTGGCCCCCGTTTGGATTCCACTGCCGTCAGTCTTGATTCGATACGTCACAATAGACGGGCCGGATCATGGCCGGGTTTCACCCGGCATTTGTAAGATTAGCCAGAATTCAGGCTGTCAAAAGGATTTCACCCTTGCCCGCCGTCGCCAAATCGCCCGCAAACCGGCGTACGGTCTTGGGCAGCGGTTTAGGAGCCAATGCGCCGAGCGTTTCGCTGAAATGCCTATTCATGATGGCGAGAATGCCCAGATCATGGCGCCCGCAATCGGCGAACGTATCGGTCATGCGTGCAACCGTAGGCGCAATCAGTGTGCCGCGGCGCAGGAGCGGGCCAGGTGTTGGGCCAAGACCTCCCTCGGTCCAGATGGTACCGCCAAGCATCCGTGATCCGGCCGATGCGCCGGTTTTGCCACGCGTAATAATTGTGCCGCGGCGCATGCGATCACCGGCGCGCTCTCCGATATCGCCCTCGACCACAACTGTGCCTCCCGCCATGCCGTTTTTTTCGCCCGTCAAGACCGCTCCCACGAAATCGCCGGCCGAGCCCTTCACCGTGACGATGCCGCCCTTGAGGCCGGCTGCCAGAAAATCTCCCGCCGAGCCGCGAATATCCAGACGGCCGCTTTTCATGGCGCGGCCCGCGTAGGCTCCGGCATTGCCCTCGACGATGATGGTGCCATTTTCAAGTTCCGCGCCAAGCCCGTCGCAGGCCGCCGTGGTGCCGGCAAACGTGAGTGTGTCACTGAGAGTGCCTGTGATGTCGAACACATCGCCAACACGCAGCTGATCACGGGTTTTTCCGATGACGAGTTTCGCGATGTCGCGCACATCTAATCCCGCGATCATGTGCGGCACCAGGCCGGAGAGATCGATCCGGCCGGCGGACGTATTGCGCAGCGTCAATGTGAGCCCGCTCATGGCAGGAGGTCCTTTAAGTGATAGTGATGTGCCCCAAGTTTGCCGCCGTAGTTGCCTGCCGAAACCCGCGTGACGCCCTTGGCCGCTCCCATGCCGGTTACGGCTTTCAGGCCTGCGCGCATGGCTTGGGCAACGGCTTGCGATGTGAGACCGTCGATGACGATTTCCAGAACGGCAATCACGTCGGGGCCGAGTTCCGATTTTACCGCGCCGCGCAAGGTCGGGCAGAAGGCTTCGTTTGTGGACGCCATGGCGCCTTTGTATTTCGAACCGACTTTTGAGCCCGAACGCACGATGCCACCAGGGAACGGTGTAATCACATCGGGTACTTTGGCGATGGCGGCCACTGCGGCTTCCGTTGTTTCCAGCAGACCTGCCCGATCTTTGCCGATGATGAGCAAGTTACCGCCGCCAACTGCGTCTGTCGTCAGCCCGGCTTTGTCTTCGATGATAAACTCGCCGTCCATAGCGGGCACACGCCAGTAGCGGCGCTTTCCGAGCTTTTTGGCTGTTTGCCAGCCGTCGCCAAAAAAGCGCGGACCTGATGACAGCGCCAGCTTTTTTGTACTCTCGAGGCCGTTGAAGCACGCCGAGCCGGGGCTTGTGAGAACACATTGACCGACGCGATTTTTCAATTGCGGGCCTAGGCTATCGGGGGAAAATCCGAACATCAGTACGCGCGCACCGGGGCGGCCATCTGGCGTTTCCGAAGGGGCCAGTTCGCGATCGATGCCGCATTCGGCGCCGCAGCCGATCACCGACGTGCCAAAGCCGGTCATGGTCGTGGCGCAGATCATGGCCCACTTCGCGCTATCGGCGGTGACGATGACACTGGTGCCACTCATGCCAAATGCTTCGGCAAAAGTGTCGTCGATTGCGATGCCGTTGACGGTGGCTGCCGTTTTTGTGGAAGTAGCCGCACTCATGCCACGCGTGCCTTTGTCGGTTGCACGATGACGCAGCCGCACTCGCCACCGGTGTGGCCGCAGTTGCTGGCAACGATCTCGTCATCGCTGATGCGGAAATTGTCGAGTTGCATCGTGTGATAGCGGTCGAAGTAATCTTTCAAGGGTTTCTCAATGGCGCGGTCATACTGCGGCCGGGCAACGTGTGTGGCCCCCGCCACGATCTTGACGACCTTGCCGTTGCGCACGATCAGGTTGCCGTTCTTGAACACGAACAGCGGTGTCTGGAACATGGCTTCGCGGTCGGCGAGGTCATCATAGACCGTGATGTCGGCCGACGCTCCAGGACCCAGATGTCCGCGATCCATCAGCCCGAGCGAGCGTGCTGGCCCCGCGCGCGTCATGATGGCGACGTCATAGAGCGAATATTCGCGATCGATGGTGCCCAGGATCGAGGCCATCTGCGCGTCGGGGTGGATGGAGGCGAGGCGCTCGTTGCGGAAGGTCTTGTCCATGAGCAGCCGGATCAAGTGCGGATAATAATAGAATGGTGCACCGTTGGGGTGGTCGGTCGTCAGGAAGATGCGCCAGGGATCATCAACCAGAAGGAACAGTTCGAGGCCAATTGCCCATTGCAGGGCGTTGACGAAGCTCTTGTCGCGATACTTCATCGGCACCACGCCGCAGCCGTTGTCACATTCGATGTCCATCATCACCCATTTTTTTGGGTTGGCGGACGCCGTGTTTCCGTACTGGCGCATGCTGTCGCCTGATGCCGTGCAGGTTTGACCGAACAGCACCTGGCCAACGTCGATTGAAACATTCTTATGCTGGTTCAAAAGTTCGGCAATGCGGGCTGCACCTGATGAAAACTTCATATCGCCTTCGGTGCCGTAGCTGTGGAACTGCACGTGAGTCAGATGCATCGGCAGGCCTTCGGCAGCGCGGATGGTGGCGAGAGTGGTCTCGTCGTTGCCCGGTGTGCCGAGGTTGCAGCCATGGATGTGAATGGGGTGGGTAACGCCCAGTTCCTGCATTCCGCGCGCAAGGGTCAGAATGATGTCGCGCGGCGTCACCTGATAGTGGACATGCTTTTCGTCGAGGTCGAGCCTGCGCTGATTGAATTTGAAGGCGCTGATGCCGCCGGGGTTGACGATCTTGACCGCAATGGCCTGGGCCGCGTGCATGGTCCAGCCGATGTAGTCTTTGATGAAGCTCATGTCCTTCTTGGCGGCGAGTGCACGCAGGAAGAAGTCGTCATTGCCCAGCATCACAAAGGCGCCCTTGTCGATCATGGGTGTGTCGCCCATCTCTAAATGCGCTTGGCGTGCGTTGGCGGGCAGCATGGCCGGCTCGAAGGCCGCCGTGTAGCCCATTTCGGCGTAGCGGTAGCCGGTCACCATGGTCGAGGGAATAGCGTGTCCGCAACCCGAACGTTCGAGGTCGCCACGTGCCACCTCGTGACCCTGGTGGTCTTCGGGCATGAGCATACGGGCAATTGTGACCTTGCCGCCGCCGATGTGCGAATGCGGGTCGATGGCGCCAGCCATGACCACGCGGCCCTTGAGATTGAATTCTTCGTCGATGCGTGTGCCTTCGGCTGGCGCCGCTACGATTTTGCCATCCCGGGCGTAAATATCGCGAACCTCGCCGTTGACCCCATGCATGGGATCGTAAACGGTTCCGCCGGTGAACTTAATGAGCATGAGTGATTTCCGCGACGGTTAAAGGGCAAGTTCGATCGCGGCCAAAAGGTCTGAGACCTTAGGCAGGTTCGAGCGTTTCAAATCCTTGAGCGGCAGTGTCACCACGTTATCGCAGCGCACGATGCGGCCGGCATGATCGGCACCGGGTGTGCCAACCGGAATGAATACGGCCGGCGTGCCACTCAGTTTGACGCCCGGCGTGCCCAGCACAATTGTTGGAACAGTGGTGGCGGGCGGGCCGAGATCGGGTGTGAACGACGAGATCCACAACAGCGCGTCGCCATCGCCTGTCGCCAGCATTTTGGGGATGACATAGCGCAGCGGATCGTAGTCGGGCTTGCCGCTGGCAAACGACACCCGCAACGGATAGCCGCTCTGCCACGAGCACACCGCGCCCGCAGAAACCGCGCCTTCGTTGCCGCCAAGGGATAAACAAGCAAAGCGGTTGGTTACGTTGATTTCTTTGACAAGTTCTGAGACCAGCCCAACAGTCAGCTCTGCATGGGGGAAGGCGAGGCTGGGCGGGGCCCATACCATGACGCCGTAAGCAGCTTTACGGCAGCGTCCGGCGAGGTCTGTGATGGTGGCGGCTCTGACACCTGCAATTTCGGCGCTATTGAGCGGTGTACCTCTGAGTTCGGCCTTGAGCGCTGACAGCACTTCACTGACCTGCTCAAGCGGGCATGGGATACTGATCACCTCGCCGATGCCCGGACCGCTGACTCCCGATGTATCTAGTCCCTTGCCAAGAAACACGACCGTGCGTTTGGCCGGCGTTTCGCTCAGCATCGAAACGGTTGGGTTGACGATGCGTTCGAAAAAGCGCGGGTGCAGCTGATGCAGGTCGCTGCCAACCACCACAATGAGGTCGGCGCGGTTGCGGGCCTCGGTCAG
>JBEBJD010000215.1:0-9849 GCA_040080075.1 Hyphomicrobium sp.
CCACACGCCGATAATGAGGAACATCGGGATGAGGCCGCCTTCGAAGAAGATATAGAACAGCATCAGATCAAGCGCTGAGAACACCCCAATCATCAAGGTTTCGAGCGCAAGAAACGCGATCATGTATTCCTTGAGGCTGGTATCAATGCTCTCCCAGCTCGCTAAGATCGCCAGCGGCATGACGAAGGTGGTGAGGATGACAAACAGCATCGACACACCATCGACGCCCATCTTGTATTTGAACGGCCCGAGCCACGCCCTCTCTTCAAGAAACTGGAATCCGGGGTTGGCAGTATCGAAATTTATCCAGATCAGAAGAGATACTGCAAATGTGATCAGCGTTGTCCACAATGCCACCCATCGGATATTGCGGGTCGCCTCAGCGTTCAAACAGGCGATGAACAGCGCCCCCACCAAGGGTAGGAACGTGATGATTGATAAGATGGGAGTGGTTGGAGACAGGGTCATTTGAATACCCCGCCCGAATACATGAACCAGGTTAGGAGCAAGGCAATCCCCATCAGCATGGCGAAGGCATAGTGATAGACGTATCCCGTCTGCCAGCGCGTAACGCGGCCCGATGCCCACCCTACGCCCTGGGCCGTTCCGTCAATGGCACCGTCGATGATGGCACCATCGCCGCCCTTCCAGAACAATCGCCCCAGAATGAAGGCCGGCTTAACGAACAGCACGTCGTAGATCTCGTCAAAATACCACTTATTGAGGAAGAACCTATAGAGCCACGGGAAAGTGCGGGCAGTGGCCGCCGGCAACCAAGGCTCCTTAATGTAATAGACGTATGCCAGCACCAAGCCCGAAAGCATAGCAACCGTTGGCGCCCACAGCACCCACTGAGGCACTTCGTGCATATGATGAAGGATGTCTTTGCCGGGCGCTTCATATAGCGCGCCCTTCCAGAACGCTTGATAGCCGTTGCCTATAAAGTAATTTGCAAACACGATGCCGGCAAGGACGGCGCCCGCCGCCAGCACGTAGAGCGGCACCAGCATGACGTGTGGGCTTTCATGCGCGTGATCAAATGTCTCATGACCGGCGCGCGTCTCGCCGTGGAAGGTCATGAACATTAGACGCCAGGAATAGAACGAGGTCATGAACGCGGCAATCACCAACAGCCAGAAAGCATAGTTGCCCGGCGTGTGACCTGCATAGGCCGCTTCAATGATTGCATCTTTGGAATGGAACCCTGCGAAGCCGCCAACATGGGGAATGCCAACACCCGTCAGTGCCAGCGTGCCGATCAGCATCAGGGCCCAAGTGATGCGAATCTTAGGCGCCAGACCACCCATCTTGCGCATATCCTGTTCGTGATGCATGGCGTGAATGACCGAGCCAGCCCCCAGGAACAAGAGCGCTTTGAAGAAGGCGTGGGTGAACAGGTGAAAAATACCTGCCGTATAGGCGCCGACGCCGCATGCCACGAACATGTAACCGAGCTGCGAACACGTCGAATAGGCGATCACGCGCTTGATGTCGTTTTGTACGAGCCCCACGGTTGCCGCAAAAAACGCCGTGATGGCACCGACGGCCGTGACCACCATCAAGGCATCCGGCGCCAATTCAAACAGCGGCGACAACCGCGCCACCATAAACACACCAGCCGTCACCATGGTGGCGGCGTGAATCAAGGCCGACACCGGCGTCGGGCCTTCCATGGCATCGGGCAGCCAAGTATGCAGCAGGAATTGCGCCGACTTACCCATGGCACCCATGAACAGAAGCAGGCACAGCGCCGTCATGACATCAACGTTGTAACCAAAGAACGCCATCGTCTTGCCCTGCATCGTGGGTGCAGCGGCAAAAACGGCATCGAGCGAGATGGTCTTGAACAGAGCGAACACGCCGAAGATGCCGAGCGCAAAACCAAAGTCTCCCACGCGGTTGACCACGAAGGCCTTGATGGCCGCGGCATTGGCTTCAGGCTTCTTGTACCAGAACCCGATCAGTAAATAGCTGGCGAGCCCCACGCCTTCCCAGCCAAAGAACATCTGCAACAGGTTGTCGCTCGTTACCAGCATCAGCATGGCGAACGTGAATAGCGACAGGTAGGCAAAGAAGCGCTGACGGCTGTCGTCTTCTTGCATATAGCCAATCGAATAGAGATGCACGAGTGCCGAAACCGTCGTCACCACCACCAGCATAACGGCTGTCAGCGTATCGATTTTCAACGCCCAATTGGCTTCGAGTTCGCCCGACGTGATCCAGCGCAGAACCGGCACGGTCCCCGGCGCCTCGCCGCCCAGCGCCACATTCGAAAACACCGCCCACGAAAGGGCCGCGGCAGCCATCAGCAAGCCAGTTGTGACCACCTCAGTGGGGCGCTCGCCCAGCACGCGACCACCCAGGCCCGCAATAAGCGCGCCAATGAGAGGCAAAAAAACGATTGCGATGTAGATCATGTTTCTTGAACCGGCAGCCGGCAACAGGCGAAAGGCAGCCGGGTTCCGTTGCGCAGTTCAATCGCGCTCCCCCTGTTGCCGGTTGCCGGTTGCCGGGTCACCATGCTCACCCCTTCATCATATTAATATCTTCAACCGCGATAGAGCCGCGATTGCGGTAGTACACGACGATGATTGCCAACCCGATAGCCGCTTCTGCTGCCGCCACCGTCAGCACGAACAGCGCGAAAATCTGCCCTGTCAAATCGCCCAGATAGTGCGAGAAGGCTACGAGGTTGATATTGACGGCAAGCAGCATCAACTCGATCGACATCAAGATGATGATCACATTCTTGCGGTTGAGGAAGATGCCAAAGATGCCGAGCGTGAACAGGCACGCGGCAACCGTCAGATAGTGAGCAAGCGTGATGGTCATGGTGCAGTCTCCGCCTTCTTACATCCGCACGCACAGGCGCATCTCGCGACCACACTCAGCACATAGCCTGCCAGCGCAACGAACGCCGCGATCATGGCGATCAGGCTTTCCATGTAATAGTCACCGCCATGAAACGTGAACGGGCTAGCGTTCATACCAATTGCGCCACCAGCAGCGATGAGAACAAGAATGAGACCCAGTACATAGCGGCCGAACACGCGACGATCCACGATGGCGCAAGCTGCACCGGTAAAAAAAGCAACCGCATATGGCCAATAGCCCTGCCATTCGGCAAGTAAATCTGCACCGGTCATTCCGCGGCCTCCGCTTTGGAACACGCCGATTCCAGCCCGATCCAAAATGTCATCCCGGGGCTTGTCCCCGGGATCCATTCCTCCACGAACGCCGCGCCCAGCCGCACGATGGGCCCCGGGCACAAGGCCCGGGGTGACATTCTTTGTTGAATACTGAGGCGTGCCATCATTCCGCGGCCTCCGGTTTGGCGGGAACAGGCGGCATGCCGGTGCCTCCCGAAGGCACCTTGATGATTTCGAGCGCGGTGGCAGGTCCGCGTGCGACCTGCGCTGCGATCGACTGGCGCTTGACGCCTACGCGCTGACGCAGCGTAAGTACAATGGCACCAATCATCGCGACCAGAAGCACGAGTCCCGAGGCCTGAAAGAAGTAAATGTATTTTGTATAGAGCAATAGCCCGATGGCCTCGGTGTTCGTAGTGCCCGAGGGAATGGCCGCAGCCGTCGCTTTCGACAGTCCGAGCGAGGTGCCCCGTGCCGTGAATAGCGCGACCAGTTCAGCCAGAACCACGCCGCCAGTCACAAGGCCGACGGGCGCGTTCTTGATGTAACCCGCTTTGAGTTCGGCAAAATCGACGTCGAGCATCATGACGACGAACAGGAACAAAACCGCTACCGCGCCGACGTAGACGATGATCAGCAACATGGCGAGGAATTCAGCGCCGAGCAGAATAAACAGGCCTGCCGCGTTAAAGAAGGTGAGGATCAGGAACAGCACCGCATGCACCGGGTTCTTGGCCGTGATCACCATCGCCGCCGACGCGACGGCCAGCGTCGCGAACAAATAGAAAAATGCTGCCGTCAATGCCATTTCTATTTCCTACTGTTATCCCCTCTCCCCGATTTTTACGGGGCGAGGGTTAGGGTGAGGGGCGGCCGCTTGCTCTGTGCCCGTTTCTGCCCCACACGCTCGTTTCCGAGCTGCCCCTCACCCTAACCCTCTCCCCGTTCCGGCCACGGGCCGGACGGGGAAAGGGGGACGATCGTCATGTTTTCCACTCACGTCCGTCAGTCGAGCCCGTGGCCCGAGGATTACCCCTGTGGGTGAGTTTGACCTAAAGCCTACTGACCTACTGCTTACCGCCTACTCTCCGGCTGCCACAATCACCTAAACTGCGCATCCGCCGCCAAATTCTGCGCGATTTCGCGCTCCCAGCGGTCGCCATTCGCAAGCAGCCGGTCCTTATCATAGAACAGCTCCTCGCGCGTCTCGGTTGCAAACTCGAAATTCGGACCTTCGACGATGGCATCGACCGGGCACGCTTCCTGGCACAGCCCGCAATAAATGCACTTCGTCATATCAATGTCATAGCGCGTGGTGCGGCGCGTACCGTCATTGCGGCGCGGGCCGGCTTCAATCGTGATCGCCTGCGCCGGGCAGATGGCTTCGCACAGCTTGCAGGCGATGCAGCGCTCCTCACCATTGGGATAGCGGCGTAACGCATGCTCGCCCCGGAAGCGCGGCGATAGCGGGCCCTTCTCGAACGGATAGTTGAGCGTTTTCTTCGGCGCAAAAAAGTAGCGCATCGTAAGCCCAAACGCCTTGACGAATTCGATGAGGAACAGAGATTTGACGCCGGATGCGATGCTCATGCCAGCCCCCCAAAATGCAGCACGCTGGCGACGATGACGACCATGCCCAGCGACAGCGGCAGGAACACCTTCCAGCCAAGCCGCATCAACTGATCGTAGCGGTAGCGCGGCACCATGGCTTTGGCCATGGCGAACATAAAGAACACCAGCACGCATTTGCCGATAAACCAGAAGATGCCCGGCACCGCGTTCAAAGGCCAGATATCGAGCGGGGGCAGCCAGCCACCCATAAATAAGATTGTCATCATCGCACACATGGTGGTGATGGCAACGTATTCGCCCAGCATATAGAGCAAGTAAGGCGTCGACGAATATTCGACCATGAAGCCGGCGACGAGTTCGGATTCGGCTTCCACCAGATCGAATGGCGGGCGGTTGGTTTCGGCCAGCGCCGAAATAAAGAACACGGCGAACATTGGGAACAAGGGCAACCAATACCAGTCGAGCATCGACCGAGGCAGGCCAGCGCTCGTGCCAAGTCCCGTCTTTTGCGCGTTCACAATCTCGGTCATATTGAGCGAGCCGGCGCACAGTAGAACCGTAATGATGACAAGACCGATGGACACTTCATACGAGACCATTTGCGCCGCTGAACGCAGAGCTCCCATGAAGGGATACTTCGAGTTCGAAGCCCACCCGCCCATGATCACGCCGTAAACACCAAGCGATGAAATCGCGAGAAGGTAGAGCACGCCGACATTCAAATCGGAGATAACCCACTTGCCCCAACTGTTCTCGTCAAGCGGAATGACGGCCCAGGCGGCAAGCGAAAACACGGCGGTGGCGAGCGGCGCCAGTAGAAACACGCCCTTGTCGGCACCTGCGGGAATCAGCGGTTCCTTGACGGCAAATTTGATGAGATCGGCAAACGACTGAAGCAGTCCGAATGGCCCGACGACGTTGGGCCCGCGCCTAAGCTGCACCGCCGCCCACACCTTGCGATCCATGAGCAGCAGGTAGGCAATAACCAGCAGCAAGCCGATGAGCATGGCAAGGCTTAATCCAGCCGTGATCAACAGCCAGATGCCCCAAGTGTATAGCGTATCCATTGTTTCAGCAGACATGAACCGTCCCATCACTCCGCGGCCTTAATCTTGGGTGTGTTGGTCGCCTTCTTGAGAGCGCTCATCTCGGCCATGACGCTCGAAGCGCGCGCAATTGCATTGGACAAATAGAAGTCCTTGACGGTTGAAGCAAATGATGCGGCCGTCAAGGGCCCTGCAAGTTTGGAAAGGCTCGCGAGACTATCGCGGGCATGGCTACCTGCCGAATTGAGCCGCGCCAAGTCCGGCACCGCCTTGTACATGGCGGCCCGAAGTTGAGCCAACGTATCGTAAGGCAGCGTGTGACCTGTCTCGGCAGACAATGCGCGCACAATCGTCCAGTCTTCCTTGGCGTTTCCTGGCGGGAAGCCAGCCGCTACCGTTTGCTGCACCCGGCCCTCGGTGTTGACGTAGGTGGCGCTCTTTTCGGTGTAAGCGGCGCCAGGAAATATCACATCGGCGCGATGAGCGCCCTTGTCGCCATGGCTACCTTGATAGATTACAAAGGCATCGCCGAGGGCACCAGCATCAAATTCGTCGGCGCCAAGAAGGTAGATGACATCGAATGCCTTCTTGGAGGCGGCCTCAATCATGGCCTCAAACCCTAGCCCGCCGGCTCCCGGAACAAAACCAGTATCCAAACCGCCAACGCGGGCGGCGGCTGTGTGCAGAACGTTGAAGGGTGCCCAGTTGGCATCCTTGCCCGCATTGACCTTGGTGGCCAGCGATGCAGACAAAGCCAAAATGGCGGCACCCCCGGAGCGCGCCAGCGCGCCCTGGCCGATGATGACCATGGGAAACTTTGCGCCGGCCAGCAGATTCGCAAAGGCGTGATCGCCATTGGCAACACGTTCGAGCGTTTCCGTTCCCGTCCCGAGGAACTCCGTAGGATATGTGAGTGCCGCGTTCTCGCCAATCACACCCACTTTCAAACCGCCCGTCCGCCAGCGCTTCAATATGCGCGCATTCAAGACCGGCGCTTCCAGCCGCGGGTTGGAGCCAATGAGCAGGATCACATCGGCCCGTTCGATGCCCTCAATGGTGGCATTGAACAGATAGCTGGCACGGCCGTGGGCAGGATCGAGCTGCACGCCATCTTGACGGCAATCGAGGTTCTTGCTTCCCAAGCGTGTGAACAGATCCTTGAGCGCAAACATGTCTTCGCAGCCCGCCAGATCACCGGCAATGGCACCAATGCGGCGTGGATCGGCGGCGGTCAACTTCTGCGCAACCAGATCCAATGCCTGCTTCCAGGTTGCGGGCTGCAAGCGGCCATCGCGGCGGATATAGGGCTGATCGAGGCGCTGCGTGCGCAGGCCATCGGCGACATGGCGCGTCTTGTCGGAAATCCATTCTTCATTCACGGCATCGTTGTTGCGCGGCAGGATGCGCATGACTTCGCGGCCGCGCGTATCGACCCGAATGGCTGAACCGAGCGCATCCATAACGTCGATGGTTTCGGTTTTTTTGAGTTCCCAGGGCCGCGCGTTGTGCGCCCAAGGCCGGTGCGTCAGCGCGCCGACAGGGCACAAGTCGACGGCGTTGGCGCTCATTTCAGAGAGCATGCCGTTTTCGAGATAGGTTGCGATTTCGGCATCTTCGCCGCGCCCGATAAGTCCCAGTTCTTCGACGCCAGCCACTTCCGTCATATAGCGGACACAGCGCGTGCAATGAATGCAGCGTGTCATCACCGTCTTGATGAGGGGGCCGAGATGCTTGTCTTCGACCGCACGCTTATTTTCCTCGTAGCGCGATGCGCCAGCGCCAAAGGCCATGGCTTGATCCTGCAGATCACACTCGCCACCTTGATCGCAGATCGGGCAATCGAGCGGGTGATTGATGAGCAGAAATTCCATCACGCCTTCGCGGGCTTTTTTGACGGTTGCGTTTGTAGTGGAAACGTTAATCGGCGAACCATCGGGATTGGGGCGCAATTCGTTGACCGTGATCGCGCAGGACGCCAGCGGCTTTGGCGAACCCTGCACATCGACTAGACACATGCGGCAGTTACCGGCAATCGAAAGCCGCTCGTGATAGCAAAAGCGCGGGATGACGCTGCCTGCTTGTTCGCAGGCGTGCATCAGCGTGGTGCCGTCTTCGACCTCAATCAGCTTGCCATCGACGATCAGTTGCTTGGGCATTCGTTCGCCTTTGATCCACTTTCGTGATGCCCTCGCATCACATTCAGTCCGTAAGGCGGATGAGGCGTTCTTCACGCCGTAATCCGCCGGCCTCAATCTTGCGCGGCCGTTGGCGGATTACGCTAGGCTAATCCGCCCTACGTTCATATCTACTCCGCCGCCACTCTCTGCCCACCGTGATAGTCGTCAATCCGCCGCTCGATTTCACCACGGAAATGGCGGATCAAGCCTTGCACCGGCCACGCGGCGGCGTCTCCCAGCGCGCAAATTGTGTGGCCTTCAACTTGTTTCGTCACATCGAGCAGCCGGTCGATCTCGCTCTTTTCGGCATGGCCCTCGGCCATGCGCTCTAGCACGCGCCACATCCAGCCAGTGCCTTCGCGGCACGGCGTGCACTGGCCGCAGCTCTCGTGTTTATAAAAGTATGAAATTCGTGCGATCGCCCGCACCACATCGGCCGACTTGTCCATAACGATGACAGCCGCCGTACCAAGACCAGATTTCACTTTGGACAAGGCATCGAAATCCATGGTCAGGCCATTGCACTCATGAGCTGGCACCAATGCCACCGACGAGCCGCCAGGAATGACCGCCAACAAATTACCCCAGCCGCCGCGCACGCCACCGGCGTGCGTCTCGATCAGCTCTTGCAGGGGAATGCCCATCTCTTCTTCGACGACGCAGGGCTTATTCACGTGGCCGGATATCTGGAACAGCTTGGTCCCGGTGTTGTTGGGTTTGCCGAGCCCGGCAAACCACGTGGCGCCCCGGCGCAAAATGTCAGGCACCACCGCGATGCTCTCGACGTTGTTCACCGTCGTCGGCGCACCATAAAGCCCGACGTTGGCTGGAAACGGCGGCTTCAAACGGGGCTGGCCCTTTTTGCCCTCGATGCTCTCGAGCATCGCAGTTTCTTCGCCGCAAATGTAAGCGCCTGCGCCATGGTGGACGTAGCACTCGAAATTCCAGCCATGGATATTGTTCTGCCCAACGTACTTGGCCGCATAGGCCTCATCAATGGCGCGCTGCAAAGCTTCACGCTCACGGATGTATTCGCCGCGCACGTAAATATAACAAACATGTGCGCGCATGGCGAAGGCGGCCAGCAACGCGCCTTCGACTAGTAGATGCGCGTCGTGGCGCAAAATTTCGCGGTCTTTGCACGAGCCGGGCTCAGACTCGTCGGCATTGATCACGAGATAAGACGGCCGCGCATCGGCCTTCGGCATAAACGACCACTTGAGCCCCGTCGGGAAGCCCGCTCCACCGCGCCCGCGTAGGCCGGAGGCCTTCACCTCGTTGATGATCCAGTCGTGCCCTTTATCGATGAAAAACTTGGTGCCATCCCACGCGCCACGGCTCAGCGCGCCCTTGAGGCCCGCATCATGGAAGCCGTAAAGGTTCGTAAAAATGCGATCTTTGTCGCTGAGCATGTTCCCTCAACCCTTCGGCTTTTGGCCAGCAGTGCCATTGCGCGGATCTGGCTGAACCGGCGGCTTTTCAGCCTGTGTATTCGCGGATGGCTCGCGCAGCGCAGCAGCAGCAAGCGCGCTGCCCGGCACCGGACCCGGCACAGTAGCCAGTCTCAAACTATCAAGCTCGCCCTTCGACAGCGGCTTTCCACTGGCGGCGCGGGCTTCGAGTTCTGGCACGAGACCAGCATTTGCCATGGCTGCTGCGGCAGCGACGTTGAGGGGCATGGTGGCGGCAGGTGCAGCAGGCGGTGCACTTGGGGCGGGAGTTGACGCGGCCAGCAACGGATCGCCAGCAAAGCGCTTGGCCCAGACTCCGCGTGAAGACCCGTCATACAGCGACGCATCGGTCAACGTCGTCGGCCCGCCTTCAGGGCACGACACCCGCCGGCCGGTCTGCGATCCGGGTGTGGGAGGCTTGCCCTTGGCAAAACCGTCGAGAACCTTATCGAGG
>JBEBJD010000214.1:0-9783 GCA_040080075.1 Hyphomicrobium sp.
CTATCAGGTCGTCAATTTAGGGTTCGCGCAGCAGATTACGGGCACTACGGTGCAAATTTTCGGGCACGTTGACAACGTGTTCGACGAAAATTACGCCGAATCCTTCGGTTTCCCGCAGCCAGGGCGGACTTTCTTTGCCGGCGCGCGCGCGAAGTTTTGAGGATCTGCGCTCGGGTGCCGAAACACCCGGAAGTGCCATTCGCAGGCTTTTAGCGGCGGGCGTTTGACAAATCCTCTGGTTTCAATCGGGCCAAGTTGGCGCCCTTCGTCTCGACGATGGAACTAACCCTTAACTGCTGCGTTTGAATACATATGGATGCTGACCTGCGCCACGTATGGCAGCAAATGTCCAACCGGATCTTCCCCCATCCGGCAGGCTTGAGTCATGTTTTGAGTACACTCAAAGCTGCTCATCCATTCCAGCGGCATCAAGTCCCCCCGGCTTGGTGCCGCTTTTTTGAGCGTTAGAGAGTTCCCAATTCGTGCCCAGCGTACAATTGGCTGTGGGTGCCAGAGCACCTTGGACCCAATTTGACTGCATGGAACCGCGCTCAGACTCTCACATCCGCACACCGAACGGAACGGCCGCCCGCCTGTTCGCCGCAGCGTGAAGCGATGTCCTGATAAAACGCAATTGGGCAAGGAGCAGTACTTCATGTGGCAAAGACTGATGGCAGTGCGGCCAATTGATGTCACCTCTGCCTCCCGGATGCAGAACGCACGCTCAGTTTAGGACGCCCCACTGCTTGAACCAGGCACCCGTCCGCTGCCAAGCATCGTGGGCTGTTGGCTCGTGGTAGCTCGACCGGTAGTCGGCATGAAATCCGTGAGGGGCACCAGGGTAGATTATAAATTCTGCGGTCTTTCCGGCTGCCAGCAGGGCGGCCTTCATCGTTTCAACCTGGGTTACAGGAATACCCTGGTCCGCTTCACCATAAAGCCCCAAGACAGGCGCTCGCATATCCGGTGCGAGATCCGTTGGGCTTTTCGGCCAGATGGGTTTCTGGCTAGGAGGATCCACGAGCGATCCGTAGAAAGCAACGCCGGCCCGGACATCACCATTAGTTGCGCAGAATTCCCATACGGTGCGCCCACCCCGGCAGAAGCCAACAATTCCAAGCCGGTTGGTATCTCCACCCTGCTTGTTGGCCCATTCTACTGAAGCGTTGAGATCCGCAAGAAGTTCGGAGTCGGGCTTGGCGTTGACCAGCGGCTTCAACTTTTCAATTGCACTGATTTTCGCGAGGTCACCGGAACGGAAGTAGTAGTCTGGCGCAACTGCGAATGCCCCGAGTCTTGCCAACCTGCGAGTAACATCCTTGATGTATTCATGCAGCCCGAAGATTTCCATGGCGACAAGGATGACGGGCGGGTTTTGAACGTTCTGAGGCCGGGAAAAATAAACCGGCATGTCACCACCGCTCACATTCACTTTGGCATCGCCAGTGTCAATGCCGTCTGTACCAGTCGAGATGGCAGCTGCCCGCACCGGGCCGGCGGCTAGCGTGTATCCAGCCGCAGCGGCTGTAGACACACTCATGAAGCCGCGCCGGGATAGCAGCGCGGCTTTGATGAGACCGGCGATGTCAGAAGGGTAATGGGCACCAGCGTCCATGAATCGCTCCAACCAATACGAAACCGCCGTTCACATGTTCAACGGGTCCTACTCTGGATGGCGGCCTTTACTTTTGTGAGCCGAGTTCAGCCTGCCCACCCAGTTTCATCGGCTCATTATAGGGCATTTCGCGACGGCAGCCACCCAGTGCGGCGGCGGCGATAACTACAGCGATGATTGCGAATTTCATTGTTTTGTCTCACGATTTTGAGGGTTGCGGGCGGAGTGGGAACGTTTCAGCAGGCTGCTTTGTCAACGCTGGTATGGCCATCAGGTTCCGTCGCCCCTTGAGCCCGAGAGAATATATGTGAATGCGCCCAGCCAAGCACCGGTCAGAGAACCCCCGCCCGAGCGAGCGCGCGCCTTGCGTCATCCAGCGTCTGTTGAACGGTTTGGCTCGCATCGATTGACGGCCAGTTCATCGTCCCCACATTGCACTGTGCCTGTGATTGCACGACACCGGCGTCTGCATCCGACGGATCCCCTCGCCGGGCCTCCACCCTGTTGATCTTGACATCGAGGGGGGCCTCCAGCCAGATACCTGCAAAGGGGCAGCCCGCTCTCCCGGCAACAGCCGCGATGGCCTGGCGTTCTGCGGGCTTTGACGCAACGGCGTCCAAGACCACCGAGTGACCCGATGCAAGCGCCCGTTCGGCCTTCCCATAAAGTATGCCGTAGACTTGATCTGAAACGGCTTCCGTATAATGCTCCGATGTGAGCCGGCACGTTTCGGGAACACCAAAAAGACGCTTGCGTTCAACGTCGCTGCGCAGATGAAGCGCGCCCGGCGAGGAACCAATGTGCGGAGCGAGAGCAGCCGCTAACGTTGACTTGCCGGTTCCCGAAAGCCCTCCCACTGCGACGAGGCCCGGCCTAACCGGTCCAAGACAATCGTTGGCAAACGAAAGGTAGTTTCGAGCAAACCGGACAACATTTGATTGTCCACAGTCTGGCTTTTGCCGTGCACGCTCCATGGCGACGACGGCGCGTACCGCGGCGCGGGTTCCAAGAAACGCCGGAAGTGCTGCAAGTCCCTCTATCTCATTGCCGATTGGCGCAATATCCATATACGAGTTGAGCACGAAATTGGCGGCGCGGCGGTCGTTACGGAAATCGAGGTCCATCAGGAGAAAGGCCATATCATATAGGACGTCAATCGTCGCGAGGTCCTCGTCGAATTCAAGGGCATCAAACGGCACCGGCTGGCCAGACAACAGCACGATATTTCCAAGGTGCAGATCACCGTGGCAGCGCCGGACAGCCCCCTGTCCGCCGCGCTTTGAAAGCAGGCTTGAAATCTTCTCATAAGCGGAAGAAATTCGCTTGCAGACCTGAGCAGGCAACTCAGCGCCCGTTGAGCCAAATGCAGAGTGTATGCCCGAAACGAGTTGAGCGATTGTGCTCTGCATGCGGGTAGAGCCAGCCAAATCAGCGCAGACCGGGCTTGCACGATGATACTGTGCCAGCATCTGCGCAAGATCTTTGCACAACGGCCGCGGCAATGGCCCACTTTCCGCGATATGGGCCAAAAGGCTCGATTGCTCGAAACGGTTCATTTCAAGCGCATACTCAATGACGGTGTCGCCACTATAAAAACTTAGATTACCGGCATCATTGCGCATTATGGGTAAAAGACGAATGTAAATCCCGGGTGCATGCGGCGCGTTGAGTTCGAGTTCCCGCTGTAGGGCACGCCGGCGTTGTTCCAGACTCGAGAAATCGAGAAATGCAAACTTCACACGCTTCTTAATTTTGAAGGCTTTGGCACCAGCAAGAAAGATGCGAGCGGCATGTGTTTCAATGGTCTCGACCGGTCCTATGCAGTCGCCATACGACTGTGGCCGCGCCAGAAACGAGAGCAACTGCTCCTCATCAAGGTCCGAGGTCATAGGCTCCCGGGGCAAACTGCACTCCTTTCCAGTTCATCGATTACTACCAGCGCGTTGTGAATGCGAAAGAATGGCACTTGGAGCTCGCGAACGCTGGCGTCTCTGCTCGCGGCGGTGCGACGAGTCTCTAGTTTATGCGGACCGAGGCGCGAAGCCAACTGACACAAATGGGTTCTGGTATATGACAGCCAAGTTCGTCACGACTCTGGCTGCGCGTGAAGGCTTCATAGGATCGAGATGGTGGCTGTGAGCCAATAGTCCATCGTCGCATAGCCGAGCCTTCCGTGCTGCGAGCGGAACCAGTCACGCAGCCAGGGGCCAATGGTACCGCGATCGATCATCAGTCAGCGGGCTTGGTGACAATCTCGCTGGGCGTGTCACTTGCCTGATTTGTAGAAAACTCACCTTCAAGCGCTGATTCAAAATCGATGAGGTCCTTGGGCACCGGTAGTCCATACGCACGCAACTCCCCCATACTTTCGCGAATTTGAAGGTAAAGTTCGTGACGGTCCTGAGGCTCATTCTGCATCATAGTCAATAACAAGCCGAGCTTGGCTTCCAGTTCATCAAATGACATCACACACCTCTTAGCCTCGCGCAAAAGGCTGCACGCACGCAATCACAGGGCGATGGCCGCGCTGCCAAATGATACCGGCTGCTTCGCTGTCTGGCGAGCCGTTTAATCAAGGCCGCCCGATGGAAACAGAAGGTAATTCAATTTTGACGGTTCGCTGGTTGCGCTCATACACGACATAACCGAGCACAGCGACAGCTACCAGCAGCGCACCGATCAATAGGGATTTTGAATCAGTCATCGAGAGTTCCTTTGTGCTGAATTAGTCATCGAGAGCAAGAAAGTTTGCAAGGAGATGGTTGTCTCAAAGCAGTGCATGATCGCGCTGCGTTTGCCGGTCTTGTGTCAGTCGCAAGCCGCATTTTGCCTTGCTTCGCGCGTTATTCCCGTACGGAAACGCTGCCGCCACGCTTTGGTTCCAATGTATTCTTCGATCCCAACTCGACTGAAGCTTCAGCACATCTCAACAGAATGCCGGTCCGGCAGGCGGAACGATCATTGAGCTGTCGCGTTGTGGTGACAGAGCCACGATCATCTGGCAAAGGTGCGTCAAACGGCTGGGCATTTGGGAGTTTAGAAAATTGATCCGTACTTTATCACTCGCGGCAATAATGGCCGTCGCCGTCACGTTTCATGCACCGGCTGAAGAAGCAAAAACCAAGATAGAGCCGGGTACGGGGCCAACCAGCACCATGACCGGCCAAGTTCCGCAGATGAAGAGTGACGCCGAAGCCGCAAAACAAGATGGCGCCAGCGCCACGCCTCTACCGGCCGCCAAAGCGATGGGGGATGCCGTGCCACCCATGCGGCCCGGCGACGCCACAACGGGCCAAACCGGCAGCAAGTCAACGCCAAGCCCTATAGTGGCCGAAACACAACCGCAAAGCCCCACTATGGCGTTGACCGAGTTGGAAGGCAAAAACTGGATCGACAAGCCGGTGTACAGCATTGACGGCAAAAACATTGGCGAAGTTGTTTCATTCCAGCGGAACGCGGCAAACCAAGTCATCGGAATGCACGCTGACATCGGTGGCTTCTTCGGCATTGGTGAAACCCGGATCAACTTAACGCCGGAGCATTTCAAACTGAATGGTGATCGCGTCGAACTCGACCTGACGGCAGACCAGGCCAACAAACTTCCCGCAGTCGAAATCTAAACGGCGGTTTGTGATGGGTGCGGGCTTAAAGCCCGCACCTGATGCTACTTTACGCCGACAAAAAGCCGGTCCACGCACGAAAAGAGCCAGCCGCAGGAGATTTCACCTTGGAAGCCCAGAAAGAAATTCAAAACGCCGACATCCGCCACACCTTCGCGCGACCGGCTGCATCGGCATCGGCCGATATCAAAATCATCAGCCACTCCAACATTTTTTATTGGTGGCCAGCCTGGGCCGTGGGTTTCGCTGTCGCCGCGATGAGCTATTTGCAAGGACAAGATATCCCCGCGCTCTCCGGAACGGTCGGGCGCATTCATTCCAGCAACAATCCCGGCATCCTCTTCATCGCCGTGCTTGTCTTGCTCGTCGTTTTTACGACCACCAAGCTTCGCGGCATATATTCAGCCATCACTGTCATCACGATGGCATTCCTCGTGGTACTTTTCGCTTGGCTGGGATGGTGGGACGATATCTTGCGATTTGTGCCGCAACTGTCAGCCCGCGCCAACACCGGTTTCTACCTTTTGTTTTCAACGGCGCTGTTGACCGTATGGCTACTTGCCTTCTTTGTATTCGACCGTCTGGTCGTCTGGCGGGTACGGCCTGGACAGATGGTAGAGGAACGGCTGGTTGGCGGCCAGGCGCGCAGCTACGACACCAATGGTTTGGTCTTCGAACGGCGCGGCCAGGATCTCTTTCATGATATCATACTTGGATTGGGCGCGGGCGATCTCACACTCACAATTGGGGGCGCGAACGAGGAAACAATCCAAATTCCAAATGTACTATTCGTAAATCGCAAGGTGAAGGCCATTGAGAGGCTGATTGCCGTCAAACCCGAGGTAGTCCGGGCCAGGCCCGAGAGCTGAAATTCGATTTTGACGCCCACTCGATTCAGTCACGCCGTCCACTCTGACCTTGGATCAAGCCACTCAGTGCAATGGCGAGGCTTTACGTATCAACCCCCGCGCTAAGCTGCCGTCGACAGCCAGCTGCGCTTGGAGCGGGGAACGGACGAGCGCGGATGCGGCTGCAATGCCTTGGCGGCTAGGCAAGCCGCAACGCAAGTCACCAGATCTTGCACCGTTTCAATTGTCTCCACGTCATCGCCATATTCCACCTGAACGTCGAAGGCGTCTTCGATGTCGAGGAAAATCATGGGAAGATCGAGAAGGTCGATTTCAAGATCAGACAGAGTTGTCGAACTTGTGATACGTGCGGTGGGGTCACGCATATACTTCTGCACAACAACCTCGATACCCGACGTCAGCTCTTTCATGGACCTGTCTCCGTAACGGTTGTTGCAAACTTTGGTTCTGCGCCAAACTAGCCACGCCCCGATGGGTCGCGCTGTTCCCTGCGAGACCATTGATCGTGAATTGCTCATATTCCTGAAGTATCCGTCATCAAAATTGGGGCGCCGCCATGCAAGTACGCTGGATGCCATGTAGTTAACCAAACTGCATTGTGCAAAATCGGGTTGCCCCACTATTGAAATTTTAGTTGAGCGGGCCATCCGCGGCTCAACTTTTTCAATCCGGCGCAATACTGTGAGGAACTGACGGCGACTTCCATCCATGCTGCGGTTGCGGGACGCCCAGCCATTGAAGGCGGCGGTAATTCATGACGGAACGGTAGATTGCACGTGGCCGCAATGATAGGCTTTCGCCAGTATGCGGGCGCATGCCGGGCTGAAGCCCAGCGGGAGCGGGGGTCTGTATGACGTGTGTTAATGTGTTGGGGTCTGCAATCACAATTACCGCCAACACTAACCCAAGTAGATTCTACCGTTGGCGTAAGGCTCTGCCGGCAATAGTTGCGGCATTGAGCTTGTTGGCCTTGACCGGGCCTGCGGCACCCCATGCCTTGGCCGAGGAACGCGGCATCATTGCCAAGGGCGACGCGGCCGTGACAGCGTTCCCCGGCACACGCACAGGCGATGTGCCCAAGGGCATGCATCCGCTCGACGTCACGTTCATCGATCTCAAAAAGCCCTCTTTGCAGGTGTTCGACCTATCGAAACTTGATGGGGAGCCCGCCGGAAAACTCGCCGACGCGCCGTCAAAATTCGAAGTCAAGGCCGGTGACTTCGGTCATGTATTCGGTGTCACACTCGATGGCGGCTCGGAAAATGCGCCGCCCAGCATCTATGCTGGTGCCTCGTCTCTGTTTGGGCTGCAGATCGTCGAGGGTGGCGGCGGACGCACACCCGCTCGCCTCGTCAAAGGGGCGCCCGGTGCCACTTGGATGCCGGGTCAGTTTGGGCTCGATAAGGGCGGCGGCCCCGGTTCGATTTGGAAAATCGATGGCAAGACCGGTGCCGTCTCACTCTTCTCCACCATTACCAGTGGATCGTTTGAAAATGCCGGACCCGGCCTTGCCGGCCTCGCCTTTGATCCCGTCTCACAGCAACTTTTTGCGGCCAGCTTAGAAACAGGCTTCATTCATCGCCTCGATATTTCGGGACGCGAACTCGGTACTTTCGATCACGGTATAGATGCCCGCAGCAAGGCTGGGCTCGATGGAGTCGCCGACGACGAAACGCGGCGCATGGATATTCAAAGCCCCAGCTTCTCGATCGAAGACGCCAGCACCTGGGGCTATGCCGACGCCCGCCGCCGGGTCGTGGCGCTGGCGATTGAGAGTGGACGGCTCTATTACTCGGTCGCTGAAGGGCCAGTGATCTGGTCGGTAGGGCTGACCGCCGATGGCGGATTTGCAGACGATGCACGGCTCGAAATCGACGTCACCGGCACTCCAAATAGCAACATGATCACGGCTATCGCCTTCGACGGTCCTGATAAGTTGTATCTTACCCAGCGTGGCGAAACCGCCGGCGCTTACGATTATGGCACCTTTGCGCGCCCGCAAACATCTGTTGTCTATCGCTACACCTATGATGTCAGCGCCAAGGCGTGGACAGGATCTCCCGAGGAATTTGCTATCGGCTTAGAGCCGCCGCATCGCGCCACCAACGGCGGACTCGCGCTCAACTATGGCTATGACAAGAACGGCAACATCGACTTTGGAGCGTGCAACGAAACGCTGTGGACCTCGGGCGAGCATCTTCTAAACGGTGGCGATGGAAAACCGCGCACCGTTCATGGCTTGCAGGGAAATTACAAAGACCTGGCTAAGCCCGTCACTTATTCCAGCTCACGCTCGGGATCGAGTGCACTGAACGCGGGCGGCGCGGCGCCGGCAACTGATAGCGCACTCGAACCGCCAACCCAGACCTGGATCACTGACTGGGACGGCGCGTTTGATGAAGACAATGCGCATGGCCCGATCGGGCAAGTTGCAATTTATAAGACATGCGACAAGCAAGCCGAGGCAGAACCGCGCCCCGAGCCCTTGGCCATACCTCTCGCCCCAGCGCGGCGGCCGCCTGGCATCCATACCTCCAAGGAGTGTTTCGCCAGCGCATTGGGTGGCGTCGTCCAGTGCCGGATCACGGTGACCAATACCGGCATTACGCAGCAGGCTGCTGTGAACATTTTGGACGCCTCGACGATCTTGTCGGGTCCTGGTGCCAATAGTCCATTGCCAATCCAGAGCTTCACCCCGGACGCTCCCGGCTGGTTCTGCACACCAACTCCAACAACCGCATTCCAGTGCACGTTGCCCGCTGGCACTCTCGCGCCCGGCACCAGCCGGTTTGTCGATGTGTTCGTCAACACGGGTCCTGCGACGGCCGCAGGCAATCTCGGCATACGCAATTGCGCGACGTCACTGGCGCCCTTCCCTGATAAGGCCTGCTCGGAGTCGGGCAATGGCACCACTGGATTGGTCATTTCCAAGACAGGACCGGCGCAATGCAATCCCGGCACTTCGTGCGTGTTCACGCTCACCATCAGGAATAACAGCTCGCAACCGTTTGCGGGGCCAGTACAGATCTCGGACGCCGTGTTCGTAGGCGGCGCCTCGGTGCCTGTACCCATCACGTCCACCACCCTCACCTGCAACGGCGGCAATCCACCGGCCCTACCGTTTACATGTGTCACGCCCATTACGCTGGCACCCGGCGCATCGGTATCGTTCTCCGTGACCGTGACCATGCCGGCCGCACCGCCGAATTTCTGGGCGCAGAATTGCTTCGCCGCGTTCAATCCGGCATTTGTGCCGCCCGGCGGACCGCTGCCGTCTCCGGGCGGACCGGGTGGGCCGGGTGTGGGCTCGCCCACGAACCCAGCGTGTGCCTGGGTTGCTGCTGGCAATCCGCCGCCACAGTCGAACCTGCGCATTACCAAGACACCGCTGGCGGGCACCTGCCTGTCGAGCATCGGCACCGGCATCGCATCATGCCAGTACCAGATCCGCGTATCCAACGACGGCCCGACGCCATTCAACAACACCGTCTCGATCAATGAAGTGATCCCGGCGGGAGGCAACCTTCTCCTCAATCCTAACTGGCCTTGCATTGCCGCAGCGCCAGGCTTCAACTGTACCAGCCCGGCTCCGATCGTTATTCCACCCGGCGGCGCATTCACACTCACGGCCACCATTCAGATCCCGCCACTGCTGACGCAGCCCTCGTGTCTAGTACCT
>JBEBJD010000014.1:0-2039 GCA_040080075.1 Hyphomicrobium sp.
TTGCAGCCGCTCGCTCATCAGTCTGGCATTGTCATTGAGCGCATCAATCACTCGGAATTGACGACGGTTTACCCGCCCGTCGCGCAGGCCGCGTTTGCGTTGGCCCATATCATCTCACCGTGGAGCCTTGAGGCATGGCGTGTCGTGTGCCTGGCCGCTGAAGCCGCAACGCTGCTGCTACTCCTTACCCTGCTCGATCAAACGGGCCGATCGCGGTTGTGGGTGGCGCTCTATTGGCTGAGCCCGCTGGCCGCCAAGGAGTTCATAAACTCGGCGCACATGGATTCAATCGTGATGCCACTCGTGCTCGGTGCGGCACTTCTCTCACTCAAGCAGCGGCACTTGAGTGCAGTGGCCACGCTGGGGCTCGCGATTGGAGCCAAGTTCTGGCCGCTTCTGCTCGCGCCAATAATCTTGAGGCCGCTTCTGGCCAATCCGCGGCGTCTGGCAATGGCAGCTTTGCTGCTCGCAGCCTTTTGTCTTGCAGCCACACTGCCGATGTTGGCCTACAGTTCGAATGAAACGTCGGGCCTTGCCGCATATGCCACCTACTGGCGCAACAATTCGGCCCACTATGGACTGATTGAAACGGCATTCGCGGCTGTTTTGAAACCCTTTCAATTTGACGAACGTATCCCAGGCTTGTTCACCCGCGTCCTGCTAGCGGGACTGGCGGGAGCATTCGCATTGTGGACTGCGCTTAAACCGGTTGAAAACGGCATGGATATAATGCGCCGGCTGTGTCTCGTCACTGCTGCGGCCGTATTGCTGAGCCCTTCGCAGTTCCCGTGGTACGCGCTTTGGGTACTTCCGCTTCTCGTCTTCGCCCCCTGGAGTGGCCTGCTGCTCATGACGGCGCTGATCTCCATCTACTATGCCGGGTTCCATTATTTGGCGCGGGAGATTTTCTACATTTACCGTGAGGCCATTGTCTTTTTGATCTGGTTACCGGTTTGGGCGC
Source organism: Hyphomicrobium sp. (assembly GCA_040080075.1). Classification (GTDB taxonomy): domain Bacteria; phylum Pseudomonadota; class Alphaproteobacteria; order Rhizobiales; family Hyphomicrobiaceae; genus JANNFX01. Next base: position 962 of record JBEBJD010000014.1, read on the forward strand.
TTCTGGCGTTCGAGGCTTGGCGGATCAACGTCAGTAGTCAGCCGCCGCTGATCGAATCTTCTTCCGGCACACCTCATGCGTAACGGCAAACGCATCGGCGTCGTCATCCCCGCTCGCGATGAAGAACGTGCCATTGAAAAAGTACTCGCGGATGTTCCCGATTGGGTTGATCATATCGTGGTCGCCGACAATGGCTCGTACGATGCCACGGCACAGCTTGCAGCAAAGTCGGGCGCGCTGGTCGTTAGCGAACCAGAGCCCGGCTATGGCGGCGCGTGCCTCAAGGGACTGACGGCCCTGCCTGCAAGCGACGTCATCGTGTTTCTTGATGGCGACTATTCCGATTTTCCTCAAGACATGGCCGATCTCACAGATCCGATCATTGCAGGCCGAGCCGATCTCGTCATCGGCTCTCGCATGATGCGGCCAGAGGATGCACGCGAATTAACCCCGCAACAGCGCTATGGCAATGGCCTAGCGGTGTTTCTGATCCACAGCATCTGGGGCCAGCGCTTTACAGACCTCGGCCCGTTTCGCGCGATTTCCGCGAGCGGGCTGGCTTCGCTCAATATGGTTGACCGCGATTATGGCTGGACGGTTGAAATGCAAATCAAAGCGGCGAAGCAGGGACTGCGCTGCCTGGAAGTGCCCGCCCGCTACCGCCAGCGTATCGGCGTGTCAAAAATTTCCGGCACCGTAAAAGGAACCATCATGGCTGGTAAGAAGATACTAACAGTCATTGCCCGCCATGCGGTGAGCTAAGTCATCCATGGCAAACTGCTGTGTCTGGTCAGCAAGTGACACGAAATGCGCGAGCGACCGCAGTCCAGCCTTACCTTAGGTGTGCTTCCGGGAAAAGTGTGAGCGGTTTTCCCGGCAAGAAGCACGACAAAACAAAGAGCTAGGGCCGTTCCACGATTCAACTAAGACCGGAACGGCCCTAGGTGTGCAAACCCGGCGCCTCATGGCCCGTGCGCTCGACGTACTCCGTGTAACCGCCGCCGTATTGATAAACACCCTCCGGTGTCAATTCGAGCACGCGATTGGAAAGCGCTGCCAGGAAGTGCCGGTCGTGCGA
>JBEBJD010000055.1:0-2024 GCA_040080075.1 Hyphomicrobium sp.
CCATAACGGTTATGTTTGTTGCAGATGCCCGTTGCTGCCGCAAGATCGAGCGGTGGGATTTGAGCCGCACCGGTGCACCAGGGCCACAATCATCAGCGCGTAGAGAAAACGCGTTAAGGCAAAGGCTGGCAGGCGTAGCCGCTCTAACTGGCGTAATGTGCCGCTCAATTGGCTGCTCTCAACGCATGGAGATGATCCACAGGACCGGCGCCATGCCCAATTTTTTGCGACGCCGCGGCAAGCAGTGCGGCTGTCAAAAACAGTTTTGCTCGATGCACTGCCTGTTCGAGGTCACAGCCAAGAGCCAGATGCGCCGCAATAGCCGCCGAAAGCGTACAGCCGGTGCCGTGGGTATTACGCGTGTCTACGCGCTGCGCAGCAACGTGCGTAACGCGATCGCGCGTCACAAGCACGTCAATAGCGCTGGCCCCGGTCATATGGCCCCCCTTGATCAGAACTGCCCGGGCCCCAAGTTCGAGGAGACGCCGGCCCTGCACTTCCATTTCCGCCACGTTTGCTGCCGTCTGCGTTCCGAGCAACTGCGCAGCTTCGTGCAAATTGGGGGTGATCAAGAGTGCCAGAGGAATGAGCATAGCCCGCACGGCATCGATAGCATCTGGCGCGAGCAGGAGATCGCCGCTCGTGGCCACCATGACGGGATCGGCAACAACGGTCGTGTAGCCATGTCTTTTAATACCTTCGGCTACGGCAATGACCGTGGCCGTGTCGCCCAGCATGCCCGTTTTTATAGCGGCAATGTTGAGATCTGCCGCCACCGCATCGATTTGCTGATCCGTGAAGGCGGGCGGAACCGGCAACACCCCAGTCACCCCCATTGTGTTCTGGGCGGTCAAGGCGGTTATGACGCTGGCGCCGTAGACACCCAGCACCGTGAATGTCTTGAGGTCGGCTTGAATGCCTGCGCCGCCCGAAGGATCAGACCCCGCGATGGTGAGCGCAACCCTTACGCGCGTATCCTCGCCCGCGTACATATTGCTCAAGGCCTCTGCTGCTTGAGGATTTCTCCTTGCAGGTCTTTGGGCGTGACCCATTCTTCGATGCGCCCCAGGCCCGGGAAATGCTCGATCATCCACTGACCCACCGCTCCGATGCTGAAGCCGTCGATGACATTCAAAAAGGCGATGCCGGTCAGGATCAACAGCACGCCCATGACTTTCTCCATCAAACCCAAATAGCGGCGGAACTTCTGCATAAAGCCCATGAAGGGACCAATGGCGATGGCCGCCAACACGAACGGCACCCCTAAACCCAATGAATAGACGGCAAGTAGCCTCACGCCCGCACCCAAGCTTGCCTCATTGGCAGCTACGGCGAGAACCGTTGATAAGATGGGTCCGATGCACGGCGTCCAACCGAACGCGAATGCGAGCCCCATCACGTAGGCACCCAGCAGACCTGCGCCATCGGACGCCGAATGATAACGCGCCTCCGAATAGAGAAGCGGGATGCGCAACAGCCCCAGGAAGTGCAGCCCAAACAGAATGATGATAACGCCCGCCACCATGCCCAATTCAGCACGGTACGTTTGGATCACTTGACCGAGCACTGATGCGCTCGCGCCCAGCGCCACGAAGACGGTCGAGAAGCCAAGTACAAAAAGGACCGATGCCAGCACCACGCGGCGCCAGACTTGGTTTTCAAGTCCGGCTTTCGCGGTCATCTGATCGATGGTGGTGCCGCCAAGATACCCGAGATACGGAGGCACCAGGGGCAATACGCATGGGCTTAGAAAGCTGACCAAGCCTGCCAGCAGAACGCCTGGATAAAGATGTGCCTCGGCAAACATTGAATAGGACCCGTTTGATTCTTGGCGTTAAACGCACTTAACGCCTATCTGCTACCCGCCAGCGGCACAACTTACAGCCCGTTCATCTCACACGCCTAAATTTAAGTACGTATTTCCGGCCGTTGGGTTCCAGCCAAATTGCACAAGCCGAGTGCCGCGGCTCCCCGGCAGAGCAACCCGGTGCAACTTTCGATGATTGAACCAAAAATGCGCAATC
>JBEBJD010000245.1:0-2008 GCA_040080075.1 Hyphomicrobium sp.
AGGTTAACGCACCGGTTTGATTGGATACGAAGACAGGCGATGGCGTTTGCAGAGGCAAACGGCGAAGGCCGGAGGTTTGTCTTCAAGTGGTCGATATTGAGGGCCGTCAATTTTTTTGTGCGGGGTCAAAAATGCAGACGTTCCATAAGGCCGCAACAATGCTGCCGAAAACCAACACGATGCGGGACGGGGTGGCAACTCAGTCCCGGACCGAAACTGTCAAGACCGGTGTGAGCAGATCCAGCCTTACGAGGCCTGCCATGGCCAGCGAAGTGGGCGCCGTGGACATTGCCCCATCTGAGTTGGAGACGAATGCCGCGGGTGCTGTGCGCAAGACAGGCGCTGAAGGCCGTGGCGCCAAGGTTAGGGCGTTGCTGCGTGCGCGTCTTGGCGAAGACATCTTTACGAGCTGGTTCAACGCACTCGAGTTCGAAGGCTTTGATGGCCAGACCGTCAAGGTTTCTGTACCTGTGAAGTTCTTGCGCAACTGGATTCAGTCGCATTTTCTCGATGATCTCTTGATGTGCTGCCGCGCCGAATTCGAAGGTGCTGAAAATATCGACGTTGTCTTGCGCCAGCCAGGAGCGCCCGCACCACGCCCGGTGGTAGCTCAGCCGGCATCTTTGGAGCGCGAGTCATCAAGCCAGCATGTGCCGGCGCGGTCTGCGTTTTCGAGCGATGCCCAATCGGCACGGCCCATGCCGCGTGCGGTCATGGTGTCGCCTGCCGCACGCACGGGTGCTGGCGGTTTTGAGGGTTCACCTCTTGATCCCAACCACACCTTTGAAAGCTTCGTCGTCAGCGGTTCCAACCGTATGGCTCACGCTGGCGCCACCCAAGTTGCCGAAATGGCCATGAAGAGCAATCCGGGCTTCAACCCGCTGTTTATTCACTCGTCAGTCGGACTTGGCAAAACCCATCTTCTGCACGCCATTGCCTGGGAAGTGAAACGCAACAACCCCAACGCTCAGGTGCTCTACCTGACCGCCGAACGTTTCCGCTACCAGTTCGTTGAAGCCTTGCGCAGCCAAGACCCGATGTCGTTCAAGGAGAAGTTCCGCCAGGTCCATATGCTGTTGATCGACGATCTTGAATTCATGCAGGGCGAAAAAACCGAGCTTGAATTCGATCACATCATCAATTCGCTGCTCGATGGCGGCCGTCAGGTGGTGGTGGCTTCGGCACGCCCGCCCGCTCACATCGAGCGTTTGAACGAGCGCATGCGTTCGCGCCTGCAGCGTGGCCTGGTCACCGAGATTGGTGGCTTCGACTACGATTTGCGCTACAAGGTTCTTGAGCGCCGCTTGGACGACAAGCGCGCCATCGAGACTGGCTTCGATCTGGCAGCTCCGGTTCTCGACCTTCTGGCCACCCGGCTCACGGAAAGCGGCCGCGAACTGGAAGGCGCTGTCAACAGGTTGTTCCTGACCTGGCAGCACGTCCGCCAGCCGCTGACGATCGATATCGCAGAAACCGTGATCCGCGATCTGGTGCAGGGCCTGGAGCCGCGCCGTATCAAGATCGAAGACATCCTGCGCATTGTCTCGCGCCACTATGGCGTGTCGAAGGGCGACCTGCTGTCTCAGCGCCGTCATCGTTCCGTCGTCTGGCCGCGCCAAGTCGGCATGTATCTGGCCAAACACCTGACGGCGCGCTCGCTGCCCGAAATCGGCCGCCGCTTTGGCGACCGCGACCACACAACTGTATTGCACGCAATCCGCAAGATCGAAGGTCAGATGACCGGTGATGCGCGTCTGCGTGACGAACTGGAAGAACTCAAAAAACAGTTGAGCCGCTAGGGGTTCGGGGCGGCACGTGCCGAAGGGCCGTAATCCGCCGCTTCACGGTATAAAGCGGCGGATTACGCTACGCTAGGGTCTGTCCGGTTTTGATTGAATCGCGGACAGGCTCCTAGAGCATGATCAATTTAGGTGGAAGCATAACCGGAGTTGACGAGGTAGTTGTTGCATTCGCTGGCTGAGAAGCAATGAAGCAGCTCGCCGATGCG
>JBEBJD010000007.1:0-9637 GCA_040080075.1 Hyphomicrobium sp.
TGCCGTATCAATTGGCTCCAATTCGAAATGCAGGAAATCTTCATTGAGGTGCACCCGCCCCGCCCCACAACTGACACCCAAAAAACCCTCTGTAGCTTGATAGATCTGCTGCGGGACAACGCCAAATCCGGCTTCGATGAATTTTGCGTCCGATGGGTCCAAAACTTCGGCACCCGAAAATACCCTATAAGGCGTCAAGGTGCCCCTCGCCTCGCTCAACAGCCGCAATGCCTTGGGCGGGGCTACAATGACGGTTGGATTGAAACGTTCCAGATCAGCGCGATGCGCCTCGACACCAGAACGCAAATCAAAAAACTTCAGCGACAAGCGCCCGCTTTCCCGGGCGGCACCGTAAAGATCGTTGTTCATGGCCAGTAAGAGGGCCACGCGATGGGACCTTAGCGGAAACTCTGGCAGCGCCTTGGCGAGAATGGCGCCAAGCCAAGTGTAACGCTCTCGATCATTGACAAGAAACAAACCGCGATTACCCGACGTGCCCGAACTCATGCCAATTGTCAGCCCATGCCAGCGCGCCGATGAATTGGCGCTCGCAAGGCTGCTACGTGCCTGCGCCCACGCTTCTTCGCTTGCAATGCCCACCGAGTTGAGAGCGCCGAAGTTGGCCAGCATCAGGGTCTTGTCCATGATGGGCAACTGATCGAGTGGTCTGCCCTTGAATGCTCCATAAAACGGCACGTTACACGTCAACCAATCGAGGTGCCGTTCAATACGTTTCGCCTGAAAAGCTTCGACGCCGGCGCGCGTGCGCCATGTCATCGCCCGCCAGCGCGTGGCGGCAAACGTTCTTAAGGTGATCATAGACCCACTCATGGTGTCCCATCGGCAACTGGATCGTGACACAAGACCACGTCGCCGCCGGCCCGCTCAAAGGCACAGACCTTGAGGGCCGAGATGCGGGCTTCGTCACTGCTGTCCAATATCATTCGCAAGGGAAATGGCGGAATGGGCTCCGAGCGGTATTGCGCTTTGGTCCACGTAACATCGGCGGCGTAGAGAAGCGGCCGCTCACGGTTTGGAAAGCAAAGGCCCATGTGTCCCGCCATATGCCCTGGCAGCGCAACAGCGAGGCACGAGTCATCGCCGAATAGGTCGAAACCTTGTCCCAGCCCCAGCGGCAGAGCCCGCATCGGTGCGTCGTCGAGGATGCGAACACGCTGGTGAACGCCAGCGGGAAGCAGCGCCGGAATCAGCCCGTGCTGAGCCGCGCGCCAGGAGGAGTGAACCTCTAGACTGGCCCGTGCAGCCCGCGAGGTGTGCAGCAGAGCACTGGGAAAGCCTTCAAGCCCGCAGATATGATCAGCATGCCAATGGGTCACAACAATGTGGCGCACATCGCTGGCCTTGGCGCCACGCGCGGCGATAACAGTCAGCGGATCGCGTTCCCTGACCAGTTTAGGGGCGAGCAACTTGCGATAGAGTTTCAACACGCGATCGTCCGATTGATAGAGTGCTTGCGTATAGCCTGTATCGATCAGCACCAGACCCTCGCGCGGATGCTCGAAGACGCAATAGCGAACTGGAAAGTCCAGCATCTGCCACCGCGCCCCCTTGACCACCATGGCATGGGGTCCCCGCACATACGAACTGACCGGGAAATCCATCAAGGCCCACCTTCAACCTTGCTCCACGCGGCAATCGTGCGTCTAAGCCCCTCCACCAAAGAGGTCTGCGGCTTCCAGCCCAGATGCGCCTTGGCCTTGGAGATATCGAGTGTCTGAGAATAGGCCAGCAGGCCCAGACTGTATGCCGTAGCGATGGGCTCGGGCCGCCCCGGCAAGCGGGCGCAAACCCCTTCCGCCAATCGCGCGCCGGCCATCGCCGCCCATACCGGCACGGGACACCAGCGCACGGCGCCCCCTGTGCCACGAAGGATTCTCTCTATGAGATCACGGACGCGGATGGGTTCACCATTGCTGATGTTGTAGACAGTATTAAAAGCTGCGGCCGGAGCGGCTGCGGCTGCGAGTACGGCTTCGGCTGCGTTGTCGATGTACGTGAGATCGGTGAGCGCGGCTCCGCCTCGCATCAGCGGCATCGGGCGGCTGCTCGCGGCCCGCAAGAGCCGCGGCAAAAGCACCGTGTCGGTGGGTCCAAAAATAGCGCGTGGGCGCAAGATGATATAGGGCACTCCCGACGCCTCGATCAGCCGCTCGGCCTGCAGCTTGGTGGCCGCGTAACTGTTGACAGGCACGGGCAGTATATCGTCTTCGCGAAGTCCGAGCTGATCGCGATAGCGGGCGTAGACGCTCGCCGTCGAGATATGCACCAGGCGGGCCACCCCTTGGGTAGTAACGGCCTCGACGACGGCTTGAGTGCCCTCGACATTGGTGTGGTGAAAAGCGCTATGCGTCCCCCAAGGCGAGGACAGCGCCGCCGAATGAATGACAACATCTGCGCCCCGGAAGGCACATTCGAGCACGGCGCGATCCGTGATGTCTCCGGCAATGAACGTGATACCCTGTTGGGCCAACTGGGCGCCTGTTTCTAGATTGCGCCCCGTCGCCACGACATCATGACCGCGCGCCCGCGCCAGTGCCCCGGTTTGCCCGCCCAGACCTCCCGTGCCTCCGGTAATGGCAATTCGCATCAGTAGACCAACGCGATGCCGCCGACAGACAAGCCCGCCGACGTACCAACCATCAGCACTTTGTCGCCTCGCTTCATGCGCCCCGATGCAATTGCCTCATGTAGAGCGGACGGCAGGGACGCAGCAATCTGATTGCCGGAGTTCGCCAGAATATCGATGACCTTCGGCTTTGGAATATGCAGGAACTTGACAATGTGATCGAGCGCGCCACGGCTCGCCTGATGCGGCACAATCCAGTCAATGTCAGCGACCGTCCACTTGGCCTTGTCCAATAGCCCATCTAAAAACGGCCGGATAACCTTCGCCGTCAATCCATAGACGGCGCGCCCATCCATCTTGAACGTCGTGTGCTCCTCGAAGGCCTCACGCTCTTGGCGGTAGTCAAAACGGGTGCCGCCAGAGCCCAGCTCGCAAAAGCGGTATCCTTGCGAAAACGTCTGCATCGCGGCGGCAACAAAACGGGACGGAGCCGGCGCCTCAGCCCGCCCGATGACGGCTGCCGCAGCCCCGTCGCCAAACAAGGCTGCCGTCGCCGGATCATCACGCCACGGCAACCCCCGCGACGAGACCTCGCTTGAGACGACCAGAACGCGCTGAGCCCGGCCCACACCAATCCAGGCACTCGCCAGATCGCATGCCGTCAGAAAACTCAAGCACGATGAGTTGATATCGAACGCTGGAGTGCCCTCGGCCGCCAAACCCAGATGCTGCTGGACGAGAGGCGCCATGGCTGGGATCGGCTGCTCAGGAACAGCGGTCGCCGAAATTATGGCATCGATATCGCGGGCGTCGAGTTTCGCCGCGCTCAAAGCCATGCGTGCGGCGTTGGCTGCCAGCTCCGAGGCCGTCTCATGCGTACAGACATGGCGCTGCGCCACTCCGGAATGGCGCAGGAACCAGCCACTTGGCTTCTTGTAACGCTCATCAAGTTCCTGAGAGTGCAGCACCGTCTGCGGCATTGCGGTGCCCGTTCCCAAAATCGCGATGTCATTGGCGGTCATTACCGGTCTCAATTGCGAAGTCTGGCTCAGGGTTAAAACACAACCATCAGATTACAGTAAGAACGACGGCGCCAACTTGTAAAGCCATCGACAGTGCTCATGACTCACTCACCTTGGAAAGACGGCCTGTGACGGGTGCGGTCGCTTCGACGACGATGGCCGCCCCGGCGGCCAGCGATTTAACCGCCAGCGACCAACCTGCAAAGGCTGGATCTGAATTGAGAAAGGACACCAGTTCAAGCCGGGGCGTGACATGGAAATGAGCGAGGTTTTTATGCAGCCTGCGCATGGCCCAGCACGGCCAGTTCGCGGTATCATGAAAATCAGTTATGAGTATCGTGCCGCCCCGTGTCTTCAGCGCGCCAGCCGCCGACCGTAGCACACCCCTCCAGTCGGGAATCATCGACAGGCAATAAGAAAAAATGACAGCGTCAGGTGTGGGCTCTCCTGCCATCAAATCCAGATATCCATCGAGTTCCAATTCGAAGAGCGTGATCTGATCACCATAGCCACTCTTGTAGACCCGCGTCCTGGCATAGGAGATCATTTCTGAAGAAATATCGATTCCGTGAAATTCTATACCCTTCAAAGATCGCGCCATTACAATGAGATTACGGGCTGTGCCGCATCCCACTTCAAGCACGCGCACCGGCTCAAGGACGACGACCCGGCGGCGAACATCACTGCGGCCGAAAAGAAAAAATGGACGGCTGACGTCGTAGACATATTTCATCCAGCCATACGTCTTATTCATCAGGTCTTTGTGGGCGATGCTCATGCCGGTCATTGGGCTGGGTTAGGTGTGGTGCAGCGAACCTCATAGCATCTCAAGCAATGGCGTTCAGCCCTCGAAAACGCGCTTGTCTTTCCTCTTGCGCCTGCCACAATCGGAACTTATCGATGGGCTGCAATCGAAATGCGCCTGTGCCTTAGGGCCTGTCGTCAGTTATGGTTTGGAGCTGGATGAGGCCAAGAGCCGCCGGATGCCAGGATCTTCGCGAAGCCAATACGGCCAGTATTGGCCAGCGGAGCGACGGCGCAGACGGCGGCTCTTGGCCTCACCGCTGCGCGGCGTGGGCAATTTGACCGATGGGTGCGTTGCTTTTCCTAGAGTGCTTCCGGGAAAAGTGTGAGCGGTTTTCCCGACAAGAAGCACGACAAAACAAAGAGCTAGGGTCGTTCCACGATTCAACTAAGACCGGAACGACCCTAGCAAGCCGATAAGGCTTGCGTCGTCAAGCGCCTGCCCCTCGGCCAAATTGCCCGGCGTCCAGCCCGAACCCATAACTGACGACAGGCCCTAGTTGACCCGAGGGCACAAATCGACCCATGGTCTGGGCACAGCGTCCAGTAACCTATTGCCTGTCTTCAACAGGCCCGATCAAGAGGATAGCGGTGCCGAGCCAAACGAGCCATTTTTGCTCCATAGTCACGCTGAGTGCTGCGGCTAAGCAGCCCTGCGGGCATCGGGCCCGGGCGGTTGCGTTGGCCGTAGCGTGTGCCGTCTTGACCCTTCTTTCTGCACCAGCCATCGCCCAGGATGCGCCAACGCCCTTGCCTGCGGCCGCAGGCGGGCGCCCTGGCGAAAACAAGCCGGTTGGCGCAAACCCGGCAGATGAAGGGGCCAGTGCGCTGGCTCGTGGCAATGCCAGCGAAGCCATCACCAGTTTCACCGCCGCGCTCGCAGATACGTCACTCTCCAACGACAGACGCGCCACCCTGTTGAATGACCGTGCGGTCGCTCACTCCCATCTCAATCAAATCAAAGCCGCCATCGACGACTTCAACGCTGCCGCGCAACTCTTCCCCGAGTATGCCGCCGTCTACAACAACCGGGGCAATCTACTGTTGACCGTCGGCCTGCCGAAAGAGTCAATCAAGGATTTCGACCGCGCCATTGTGCTCGCCCCTGGCTATGCGGCAGCATTTAACAATCGCGCGGGCGCCTACGTTAAGCTGGGCCAGTTGCAAGACGCCATTCGCGATTACACGCGCGCCATTTCGCTGATGCCGGCCAACCCGGCGCCGTTGACAGGCCGGGGACGAGTCCACTTGTCACTATTGCGCCCCCACACCGCAACGCGGGACTTCACGCGGGCGGTCAATCTCGATGCACGCTTTGCGTCGGGCTACCGCAATCGTGCAGAGGCCAAGCTTGCCGTCCAAAGTTACGACGAGGCCATCGAGGATCTGTCACGGGCGATCGCCTTCGACGTGTCCAATGCTGAATTCTTCAATGTTCGCGGTCAGGCCTATTTGGCACAGCGTAACGTAGCCTCGGCCATCAAGGATTTTTCGCAAGCAATCGAACTCGATCCCAAGCTGGTAAGCGCCTACCAGGGCCGTGGACTGGCACATGGCCTTGCCGAGGCCTATGAGGAGGGGTACGCTGATCTCAACAAGGCCATTGAACTTGATCCACGTTCAAGCGTTGCATTTGCTTTGCGGGCCTACGTTTACAAGCTTAACGGACAACTCGACATTGCCCTGACAGATATCGAAACGGCCCGTAAACTCGGACCCGATCAGCCTGAAGTCGTTTGGGCGCTGGCCGAAGTCGAAGAGGCCCAGGGGCAACCCGACAAAGCCATCGCGCTCTTCCGCAAGGCGCTCACCTTACGGCCTGGCTATAAAGATGCCGCCGATGGCTTGCAGCGCCTAGCCGGACCCGATGCCGGCGCGGACGAAACGATTGTGCAAGGGGCTGGTATCGAATTATGGCGCGTGGTCCTCAGTGGCAACCGCTACTTCGCAGTCAACGATCAATTCCCCCAGCTTCGCGTGCCACTTGAAATGCTGGGCGAGGGCAAACCGAAACTTCTGGAGTGGGAGGTCAAACCTCCCCCCATCAAGGGCATCGGCGTCCTGCGGTTTAGTGGCGGCACAGTCAAATCTTCTGCAGCAACCGAGGAAATCGAGCTCATTGCCATCGTCGATTTCGAAAGCTCGATTGTGATTGCTATTGTACCCCATAAGCAAGGTAGCAAGACCGCAACTTGGACGTGGGAATCGTCTCGCGTGGTCGTGGCCGCCGTCGATGGAACGACAGACGAATTCGATTTGCGCAATGGTGCACTGGATGTGGCTGGCCCTGCAGGTGGCGCCGGTTTCGCCGGCGGCCAGCGGCGTTACGGTCAAACGGCGCAGCGCGGTGAAAAATGGGCCCCGTGGAACGAACCATGGGCCGGCGGCGGGGGCGCGCAAGGACCGCGGCCTCAGCGCACGGCAGCACCAAAGAAGAAGGCCAAGACGCTGTTCGACCTGCTGTTCAACTGAACCGCGGGTGGCGTGCGCGTGCCTCAGGGCGCCTGCCTTTTCAGGTGATCCAACCCCTGCGCCGGTGCGTTGACCTTACACATCACTCCGGTGTCATTAAGGGCCGTTACCTCGCATGCCCCCTTCCCCGATTATCGTCTGGTTCCGCCAGGATCTGCGTCTAAGCGATCAGCGCGCACTGAGTGCTGCGGTGGCAACGCAACGCCCTCTGCTTCCCGTTTATATTCTCGATGACCAAGCGGCTGGCGCATGGAAGCTGGGAGCAGCGTCGCGCTGGTGGCTGCATCAGAGCCTGAACAGCTTGAGCAATGACCTAGCTGTACTTGGCGCACCGCTTATTCTGCGGCGCGGAAACACGGGTTCACAACTGGCCCAGTTGGCTGCCCAAAGCGGCGCTACTTCGGTCTATTGCTCACACTGCTATGAGCCGTGGGCGGCAAAACTCGAAACGGATCTTAAGCGGTCGCTTGCGTCCTCCAACGCCGAGTTGAAGCGATTCTCAGGAGTGCTGTTAAAAGATCCCGGCACGGTCTGCACGAAAGCCGGAGACCCTTTCAAGGTCTATACGCCTTATTGGAGAGCGATGAATGCCCAAGGCGCGCCGCCGCAACCCTTGCCACGGCCTGACGCGATCAAGGCCGTCAAGAGCAAGATTGCCAGCGATGCACTTGCTAGCTGGGGCCTGGAACCGGCTGGCCCTGATTGGGCTCCCGGACTGCGCGCGGCCTGGCACCCCGGCGAGAGCGGAGCCAATGCCAACCTCGCCCGGTTTCTCGATGAGGGATTGACCGGCTACGCGGACATGCGCAACCGGCCAGACAAAACGGGCACGTCACGCCTGTCTGCGCATTTGCATTTCGGCGAGATCAGCCCGCACCAGTGCTGGCATGCAGCCGCTGCAACGGCCGCACGCAATGGCGACAGCTCCGGCAAGGATCTTCAAACCTTTCACAAAGAACTCGTGTGGCGCGAATTTTCTTACAATCTTCTCAGTCATTGGCCCAACCTCCCAGAGACTCCGTTCCGCAAGGAGTTTGCCGCTTTCCCTTGGCAAGAAGACACTGCAAACCTCAAAGCTTGGCAGCGCGGGCGGACAGGCTACCCGATCGTCGACGCCGGCATGCGCGAATTGTGGCACACAGGATGGATGCACAATCGCGTACGCATGGTCGCAGCCTCATTTCTGATCAAGCATCTACTGATCCCCTGGCAACAGGGCGAGGCGTGGTTCTGGGACACTCTTGTTGACGCCGATCTGGCCAGTAATGCTGCGAGCTGGCAATGGGTGGCGGGATCGGGTGCGGATGCGGCGCCCTACTTCCGTATTTTCAATCCTGTGACCCAGGGCGAGACATTTGACCCTGATGGCGGCTACGTGCGCCGCTGGGTGCCCGAGATTGCTGCCTTGCCCAATAGCCACTTGCAGGCACCGTGGACCGCGCCGGCCTCCATCTTAAGTGCCGCGGGCGTTACGCTGGGTCAGACCTACCCACACCCCATCGTCGACCACGGTTTGGCTCGCCTGAGAGCACTCGCAGGTTACGAAAGTGTGAAGTCCGCCAACACCCCAGCAGATCGTCAGGACTTGGGCCGGCGCTTTCCGGCAACAAAATAATAGTTGTGCGGCTCAATCGGACTACACAGATCGCGTTGGCAACGATATCCTAACCCTAATGCGGTTTTCTATGTGAAGTTCAATTGTTTGCCTGCCGCAGGCTCACACAAGTTTTGAGTAAGGAGTTTGTTACGATGCGTCGCTCGCTATTGGCCCTTGCCTTGAGCAGTCTGGCACTGTTCGCGGCCACCCCCTCTCAGGCCCAGGTTCAGGTGCGCATCAGCCGCGCCTCGCAGACGATGAACGTTTGGGTTGATGGTCAATTGCGTCATCAGTGGGCGGTATCGACCGGAAGGGCCGGCTATGGCACGCCTGCTGGCACCTATCGCCCCCAGCGGCTGGCTAAGCGCTGGTACTCCACCAAGTACAATAACGCGCCCATGCATAATGCTGTCTTCTTCCATGGCGGATATGCCATCCATGGAACATCCTATGTAAACGACCTTGGACGCCCAGCCTCGCATGGCTGCGTGCGCCTCGATCCATATCATGCCGCCGAATTCTACGAACTTGTTCGCAGCCATGGTGCGGGCCGCACGCGCATTTCAATCACGCGCTGAGCCTCACCCTGCCGGACAAGCCGGCAAGTGAATTCAGACGTACGACTCTTGACCACATTTATAACCCCACGCTTGTGCAGGGAACGCGCCCCTGCGCCTTTTCGAAGGATCATTTCCCATGAAAAATATGACACGGCAGCTTCTCACTTTACCCGTCGTCGCACTGGCATTCTGCCCCGCATTTGCGCAGGCGGCAGACGCTCCCAAACTACTCAACGCAACCGCGGCCCCTGCAGTTGCGGCGACGTCCGTGACCGCACCAGCGATTGCGTGGCCCGTGGTGCGCGCACCCGCCAAAGCAGAAATTGTTCATATGGCACCGGGGTCGACGGCCACGCTTGCCCCCGATCCATCCACGGTCACCGCCGCTGTAACGCCTCCACCTCCCCCGCCACCGGCCGAACCGACGCTAACGGTAGACATTAATCTTAGCACCCAGCGCATGACGGTATCCGAAAACGGCATGGCGAAATTTACGTGGCCGATATCATCGGCGCGCGCCGGTTATCGCACGCCCACCGGCACCTACAAGCCGACCTGGATGTCCAAGATGTGGTACTCGCGCCAATACGATATG
>JBEBJD010000140.1:0-9557 GCA_040080075.1 Hyphomicrobium sp.
CTCCGATGCTCAGCGGGAGCCGGCAAAACGATCGGCAGCTGACAAGTCAGCAGCGCGCGACGCATGAAGCCAGGCGAACCCGCAACAAAAACTCAAAGGATTGACGCTGAACAACCTGCGCGTAACAGAAACAATAGGGCACAACCCAACTGGGGCAGCCCAACGCGCTCCGGAAACATTAACTACAAGAACCCCATACAACGGGGACCGCGTAACACCGCGATATCTCGTGTCCGGCAGGGCTTAAACTACAACAACTAGATTTCCGGCGACAAGTCGCCAGACGTTTATGGAAGGCATTGACAGGTGTGACGTGGCCGTTTCGCCACAACTCGATTCGCAACCGCCCCGAAACGAGGGCCAGTTGAGGGGGGAGGGGCAACCTTGTCCCCGACAAACTGAGTCCGGCCTGCCTGTATTCTGTGCGCGGTTTCGTTGACAGGAAAGGTTGCACTCACGTATCACCATTTTTTTCCATGGCCGCCGGAGGGGCGGCTTTTTTGATTTCAGGGGAGAGGCAATGGGCCCGGCGTCCAAGCCCCTGCAGGACCGGCCAGCCATAGATACCGCCCACGGCCCCTCGCCAGCGGTGATGGGCACCTACGCGCGCCAAGATATCGTTTTTGAACGTGGCGAGGGTTCCTGGCTGGTGACCACCAGCGGTCAGCGCTACCTGGACTTCGGGTCCGGCGTTGCCGTCAATGCCCTTGGCCACGCTCACCCGCGCCTAGTTGCAGCGCTCACTCGTCAGGCCGGCCAACTTTGGCACACATCGAACCTGTACCGCGTGCAGCGCCAGGAGCAGCTTGCCGAAAAGCTCGTGCATGTAACTTTCGCCGAGAAAGTATTCTTCTGCAATTCAGGCGCGGAAGCTTGTGAGGGTGCCATCAAGGCGGCCCGCCGGTACCACTACGTTAGCGGCCGTCCTGAACGCTGGCGCATCATCACGGTGCAGGGCGCTTTTCACGGCCGGACACTGGCCACCATTGCCGCCGGTGGTAATGAAAAATATCTCGAGGGTTTTGGCGAGCCCGCGCCCGGTTTCGATCATGTTCCCTTTGGCGATCATGCTGCACTCGAGGCGGCTATTGGTCCCGAGACGGCGGCCATCATGATTGAACCCATTCAAGGCGAAGGTGGTGTCCGCACAGTACCAGCGCAGTGCCTAAGGGGCCTTCGAGAGCTGTGCGACACGCATGGTCTGCTGCTCATTCTCGATGAAGTACAGACCGGTATGGGCCGCACAGGCAAGCTTTTCGCACACGAATGGGCCGGTATGACGCCCGATATCATGGCTGTCGCCAAAGGATTGGGCGGCGGCTTCCCCATCGGTGCCATTCTAGCGACATCCGAGGCGGCTAAAGGACTGACGCCGGGATCGCATGGATCGACATTCGGCGGAAATCCGCTGGCAACTGCCGTTGGCGCGGAAGTGCTCGATATTATTCTTGAGCCGGGTTTCCTCGATGCGGTTCGCAACAAAGCCAACCGGCTGAAACAGGGACTGATGCAGCTGAAGGATCAATTCCCGGACGTTGTCGAGGATGTGCGGGGCCTAGGGTTACTCGCCGGACTTAAGGTCAAGCCGCCTGCCGCAGAAGTGGTGAAGGCGGCCATGTCTGAAAAGCTTTTAGTCGTTTCAGCTGCTGAAAATGTCATTCGAGTACTACCGCCGTTGACTGTGCCGGACCAAGAATTGAGCGACGGGATCGAACGCCTGTCGCGGGCATTCAAAAACCTCTCAAAAGCGAAGAATTCATAATGTCGAACCGCAAACGCACATCCACACTTCAAGCCGGCGCGCAGCTTGGTGCCATGACAAAACCTGCCGCAGTCCGGCATTTCCTCGACCTTGACAGTGTCGACAGTAAGACGCTGCGCCGCATTATCGATGCCGCTCATGCCATGAAGGCCGCGGGCAAACGTGTGCCGCAGAAATTGCGGCCCAAAAATATCGAAGTTCAGGTCCTTGCGATGATTTTCGAAAAGCCGTCGACGCGAACACGTGTGTCGTTCGATGTCGGCATGCGCCAGCTTGGCGGCCAGACGATCGCCCTCAATCACGATGATCTGCAGCTTGGCCGCGGCGAAAGCATCTCCGATACGTCCCGTGTCCTGTCCCGCTATGTCGACGCCATTGTGCTGCGCGCCAATTCGCACGATACCCTGCTGGAGCTGGCACGTCATTCGGCAGTGCCCGTCATCAATGGCCTGACCGACAAAACGCACCCCTGCCAGATCATGGCGGACGTGATGACCTTCGAAGAGCACCTGGGGCCGATCAAAGGACGAACGGTGGCCTGGATAGGCGATGGCAACAACGTCGCTGTCTCGTGGATGCATGCCGCACAGCGCTTTGATTTCACGTTGCGGCTGGCATGTCCGGCTGAGCTTCAACCCGAGAAAGAATATTTGGATTGGGCGCGCCGCGAGAAGGCGGCCGTCACACTGACGGCGGATCCCGTAAAGGCTGTACGGGGTGCCGATTGCGTGGTCACCGATACGTGGGTGTCCATGGGGCAGTCTGAGGCGAGCCGCCGCAAGCAGTTGCTCAAGCCCTATGCCGTTGACGCCAATCTTATGTCCAAGGCCGCAGACAACGCGATCTTTATGCACTGTCTGCCGGCGTATCGCGGACATGAGGTGACGGTGGACGTGCTCGAAGGTCCGCAATCGGTGGTATTCGACGAGGCTGAGAACCGGCTGCATGCGCAAAAGGCCATTCTCGCTTGGTGCCTCGGGGCGGATTGAAGGGCAGACGAGATGGTGCAGCCGCCTTCACGTGCGGGTAAGTTGAGTGACCAGCCCGCCGGCGATGCCGTGCTGCCGTTTCAGACCGCCGATCCCGGCGTCAGGGGCCGGTTGGTGCGGCTTGGCCCGGCGATCGATACCATTCTCAAGCGCCATGCCTACCCGGAGAAGGTGAGCGAGATCGTGGCTCAGGCCGTGGCCCTGACGGCCATGCTGGGCGCGTCGCTGCGCCCCGGTGGCAAGCTCTCACTTCAAGCCCGCACGGATGGCCCTGTCAGTTTCATATTTACCGACCTAGAAGCAGACGGCTTAGTGCGGGCAACTGCAAGTTTCGACGCCGAACGTCTCGAAGCAGTTTCAAAACCGGGTGACGGTCAATTGCCGGGTGCCTTGCTGGGTTCTGGTCACTTGGCGCTGACAATCGAGCCCGGTGACGGCATGGATCGCACGCAGGGGATCGTTGCGTTCGACGGCGGCAGTCTTACACAAGCAGCCGCGGCCTATTTTCGCCAATCAGAACAACTGCCGACTTACATCAGGTTGGCCGTGGCCAAACACTGCGTAGCCGGAAATCCGGCGGACGGCCCTGAGTGGCACTGGCGTTCGGGTGGACTAATTGTCCAGCATCTCACTCAGCCACTTGACGGCGAGAACAGTAGCATCGCGCCGGGAGCAGGCGAGGATTGGAACCGCATTCGCCTGCTTGCAGCCAGTGTTGAAGATCACGAGATGCTCGACCCCTGTCTATCTTCAGACCAGTTGTTGCATCGGCTGTTTCACGAAGAGAGCGTGCGCGTTTTTTCGCCCCGGCCACTGGCCGTTCATTGCCGCTGTTCGCGCGAGCGCGTCGAGGCGTTTCTCAAAAGTTTCGGCGCCGAGCAACTCGCCGGCATGAACGGAGCTGACGGCAAAATCGCGGTCAAGTGCGAGTTTTGCAGCACATCCTACAGCTTCGACCCCGGCACACTCGAGTGAAGCTTGGCCGTCCACGGTCTTAGAAAATATAGAAGTCAGCGGCCGTGAGTGCCAAGTTCGATCCGAGATGCGCAATAAGATGCGTGCCGCCTGCGGCCCGTCCATTGCTGTCGTAGATCAGATCGCCCGAGCCGGGCCGGTAGATGATGTGATCATCGCCGTCGGCGGCAGAGCCATAGGCAAACACAGTACTGCTTAAATTGCCGGCCGCGCCGGCTTGCGCAAAGATTGAGTGGTTTAGATAGATTTTGTCGATGCCGGTTTGGAAGTCGCCGATCCGGTCGGCATTGGCATCGCGCAGGCCAACACTGAAGATAAACGTATCGCTACCTTCGCCACCGAGCAGATTGTCCCGGCCAGCCCCGCCGAAAAGTGTATCGCTTCCGCCGCTGCCCCGAAGCTGGTCGTTGCCGCGATTGCCATAGAGCACGTTGGCCAGTTCGTTGCCGGTCAGTACGTCGTTACCCCGGCCGCCGCTGGCGTTTTCGATATCGGCACCATTGGCAATTGTGAACCCGCCATAGATGCCCTTCGCATACGAGACGACGCCGCCGCCGGTTGCTGAGTTGTCGAGTGTTGCGGGTCTCAAGTCGATGCGCACGTTAGCGCGCCCAGAAAAAACTATACTGTCGGTTCCGCCGGTGTCCCATAGGCACTCAAACGCCGTCCCCGTGCGGTTGGCCGCAGGCAAGATGTAAACATCGTTGCCATTGTGGGCCGTGGTATTGGCCCCATAGAGGTACTGGATCGCGGCGATATCGAACGCCATGGGCCCAGCTTCATAGCCGTACCGGCTTAGGCCGTGGCCGACCGGGTTTTGTACCGAAGCCCAGCCGTCATTGTAGGACATCACCGTATAGATGCCCTGATTGAGGGTGTTCGAACCCAGGTCGCCATCGTTGAGATAGGCGACGCCCGGAAACAGCCCCGATCCGCCACCATCGTCGTGAGGATGGGCCAATCCCAAGCCGTGACCCAGCTCATGAACAAACGTGAGAAAGTCATAGCCGCCGCGGCCCAGGCTTCCCCCACTGAAGGCCTGATAGTTGAAGTATCCGTATGATTGACCATTGTCGCCCAACAGCAGTGTGCCGTCAAATTCGGGGCCGTTGGCTGCCGAGTCGGGTGTACCATGCTCACCCAGAGCCCCGGGAAGTCTGTTATTCGACACCAGACGTTCGATGAGCTGGGCAGACGCCGCCGACGATACTTCGACAAACGTGATGTTGGCGACATCGCTCCAAGTCTGGAATGCTTGAGCTATCGATGCGCGCTCGGCGGCGGACCATGCAATCCCTTGGTAGGTGTCCAGAAAATAGCTGACGACGACGGGATCGCCCGGAGCCGCTGCAGGGTCAGTCCAGTGCCAGCCGCCCCACAGCAGTGCATCCGTATAGGTGTCGCCCGAAAATGACGTCTGACCCGGTTGAGTTGCCATGTAGCCGTGATCCTCGGGGATAAACGAAATTGCAAAAGCAGATTACTGCCTTTGGGCAATACATCTGGAGCCAAATTGCGACGAGTCGCCCCCGATTTATCGATTTTGTTTCCCGTGTGGCTCTTTTTTACACAGCGGTTTTACCCCGGTGTCACTCGGAATCGCAACACGTTGTAATAATTTGATATCTTGCCAAGTTGGCCGTGTCCGCTCCAGGTGACACACTGGCGGGCCGTGTTGGGGCACACCCCTGACGCTGGCATGCGAGGCCGCAAAAGCCTCGCAGCAACTCAATCCGCAGCCCCGGCGTGAAGCGCAGAACTGCTCAGAAAATATTGAAGTCCGAAGCCGAGATCGACAGCCCTGCGTCGAGGTGAGCAAAGATGCGGGCTCCGCCAGCCGCAGAACCATTCGTGTCGTGTATCAGATTTCCGGTCAGGGGATCATAGATGATGTGATCCTTAGAATCGGCTGCGCCAGAGCCAACTGCGAAATAGCTGGCGTTCAGTGAGCCTCTGTGTCCGATGTGTGCAAAATTCGCATCGTTGAGATAAATGCGGTCAATACCCGCTTCGAAGTCGTCGATGGCATCGACATTGAAAGCTGTCAGCTTCGTATTGAAAAGGAACACGTCACTGCCTGCGCCGCCGATGAGAGTATCGCTGCCAGATCCACCCGACAAAGTGTCGTTACCGTCTCCGCCACTGAGAATGTTGTTACCCTTGGAGCCGTTCAGCTTGTCATTGAAGGCCGAGCCGGTGGCATTCTCAACGCCCTTCAACGTATCTTTTCCGGCGCTGCCGGTGTTCTGCTTCTTCGCAAGTGACAGATTTACACGCACGCCGCCATAGGCACTTTCGTAACTCACGGTATCGCCAACTCCAGTATTGCCGCCGCCGTTTAGGATATCATTGCCATAGCCGCCTTCGAGGGTGTCGTCGCCGTAGCCGCCAAACAGGCTGTTGACGCCCGCATCGCCGATCAGAGTGTCATCGTAGTTGCTGCCGGTTAGGTTTTCCACACTTGAACGGCCATATGACGGATCAAACAGGAAAACGTCGCCAAGCGCAGCGCCGTCAATTCCGGTCCCTGATCTAAGATCGACAGAGACAAACGCGCTCGCATAGTCGTAGGCGACTGTATCGATGCCGCTGTTGCCATCATAGGTGTCGCCGCCGCCAAGGCCGCGCAGCACATCGTGGCCACCCGCACCGGTCAGCACATTGCCAAATTCATTGCCAATCAAGGTATCGTTGGATTGGCCTCCACGCGCATTTTCGATGACCACGCCATTGGCAATCGTAAAGCCACCGAAAATCGTATAGTCGCCATGAACCTCGCGGGCATAAGAAACCGCTCCGCCGCCGGTGAGCGAATTATCAAGTGTTGCTGCGCGCAAGTCGATGGTTACACTGAGGCGGCCACCATACGCGATCTCATCGGTGCCACCTGTATCCCACAGGCAAGTCCAGCCGGTTCCAGGACCAAAAGTTCCTGGCAAGCTGTAAACATCGTCGCCGTTGTGTGCCGTGGTGTTGGCACCATAAAGATATTGGATTGCAGCGATATCGAATGCCATGGGGCCGGCTTGGTAGCCGTAGCGGGTCAAGCCGTTTCCAACCGGGTCTTGAACGGAAGCCCAGCCATCGTTGTAGGACATCACCGTATAGATGCCCTGATTGAGATTGTTCGACCCCAGGTCGCTGCTGTCCAGGTAGGTCACTCCAGGGAACTGGGTGGACCCGCCGCCGTCGTCATGCGGATGGGCCAGTCCTAAGCCGTGACCGAGTTCGTGGACAAGGGTGACAAAATCGTAGCCGCCACGGCCGAAACTGCCTGCGCTGAAGGCATCATAATTGAAATACCCATACGACTGACCGGCGTCGCCCAACAGCAGCGAGCCATCATACTCGGGACCATTTGCAGCCGAATCAGGTGTGCCGTGTTCACCCAACGCACCGGGAAGAACAGCTTCGGACACGAGGCGCTCGATCAGTTGTGCTGAGGCGGCCGACGAAACTTCGACGAACGTTATGTTGGCGACGTCGCTCCATGTCTGAAACGCATCGGCGATTGCTGCGCGCTCCACATCTGACCATGCGCGGCCCTGGAAAGTATCGAGATAGTAGCTGATCACAACCGGATCGCCTGGTGCCGCAGCGGGGTCGGTCCAATGCCAGCCGCCCCACAGCAGTGCATCGGTATAGGTGTCGCCCGAAAACGTCGTTTGGCCCGGTTGAGTTGCCATGGCGTCTGGATCCTTAGGAGTAAACGGAATTAAATAACCGGCCCACCGTGATTTGGCGGTCAATTACGAATCGCAATTATGAATAGAACGCATTCGTTTTAATAATGTGTTTCGCGGGTTGTTCTTTTTGGTGCACCGGTCCGTTAAAAGGCTGATAAAGATAGCCTAATCTTTGACATTATTCACCGCTTAGTAGAATGAATCAAAAATCAGTACACGCTGCGCGTGTGTCAAATAGGTGGGCCAGCATTTTCAGGGTCCGGTTGGGGCGATCGAGTGGCATTGAAAATGAAAGTCGGAATGCGAATGGCAGACTGCAATTGGACTGCGATCGCGGTGGTGGCGGCTGCTCTTCTGGGGGAGGCTCACCCCGTTATGGCAGGCGCCAAGACTGCCACCCCGGCGGCAGACGCAACAACTTTAACCGTTACCCTTGCGGGAGACGTAGGACTTAACCCAACCAATCAGTCTGTCGGCGCAAAAGGTGTGACCGACGGCGGGTTTCAGACATGGGCCGATACAACGGCCAATATTACGCCGGAGATCAATGGCGACCTCAATTTCATGAATGTCGAAACGGTTGTTACCGATCGCAATGATTTAACTCCTGACCTCAAAGGGCAAAGCGGGCCATTTAATTTCCGCATGCATTCGAATGGGCTGAGGCATCTCGTCAGCACCGGCTTCAACGTTCTGTCGCTCGCCAATAATCATTCGATGGACTATGGCGTTCCCGGCCTGAAAGAGACATTGAAAAACGTCAACGGCCTGCGCGGCAAGGGCGTGATGGCAGCGGGCGGCATTGGCAACACCTTCGGCGAGGCCGCTCAGACGGACGTATTCAAGATTAAGGGCAGCACCGTCGCCTATGCTGCGACTGGCATTATCACCAACGATCTGGCGCGCCACCACGCAGGGCCAACCTCTCCCGGTCAGACCTCGTACCGTGATCCGCAAGACTTTGCCGCGGTGCGCAAAGGGCTGACCGCCGCGGACGCCGATCTGCGAATCCTATCGGTTCATTATGGCATTGAAGGCCAAGTCCGCACCGACGCCCGTCAAATTGCAGACTTTCGCGGGTTGGCGGCAGACCAGGACGGCATCGATCTGATCGTTGGCCATCACGCACATGTGGTGCGCGGAGTAGAAATGCGCGGCAAGTCACTCATCTTTTATGGCCTGGGTAATTTCCTGCATCATGGCACGGCCAATATCACCGGCAAGGGCGTTTGCCGGGATTATGGATTGTTTGCGCGCGTGCATTTGGCGAAGGCTGCCGAAGGGCATTTCGAAATCAAAGCGGTGGAAGCTATTCCGATGGCAGACACACATCGCAAAACACGGCGGTTGACCGGCGAGAGCGGGGCGGCGCGGGTGCATGTGCTCAACTATCTCGCCTCCACCCTCGATAACGCGGCATCGGGTGCAAAAGGCCTGCGCTTCACACCGCAAAAAAGCGGCAGCGGGCTCTATTGCGTTCCTGGCGCCGAAAAACTTGGTGGTTCGATCGGCGTGCTGTGCAAGGGCTATGCGAGCGCTCCCGCGATTCCCGACAATTTGCGAGGTTCTATCGCGGCGTCATGCAGCCGCTAACTTACCCCTCAGCCCAATCGGCCAGGCGGCCAAGAAAGGCCATGCATTTGTCGAGTTCTGAAATTGCGATCCATTCGTTAGCGGTGTGGGCTTGCGCGATATCGCCAGGGCCACATACGACCGATGGTGCGCCCGCACCCTGAAACAATCCGGCCTCAGTGGCATACGACACCGCAAACGTCTCATTCTGTTGCGCAAGATTGAGCGCCAGAGCCACCACTTCCGAATCGCGATCGGCAGCAAACGGCGGCACGGCATTGGTTTGGCGGATTGTAATGGCCGCTTCAGGTGCCACGCTTTGCATTTCTGGCAAGCATCTGTTTTGGGCAAACGTCCTAAGCCGGGTCTCTATGCTGCCGGTGTCGAGCCCCGGAAGGGCGCGCACCTCAAAGGCGAAATTGGCGTTCACAGGTACAATGTTGGACGCGGTGCCGCCATCGATCAGCGTAACCTGAAGAGTTGGGTACGGCGGCGTAAAGCGGACGTTGGGCACCGCGCTTTTAAGCTCCTGCTCGATGCGGCCAAGTTCCTCGATTAAGCGGCTGGCATAGG
>JBEBJD010000010.1:0-9546 GCA_040080075.1 Hyphomicrobium sp.
CCCATGTTCTTCATGTCGGCAAAGCGGCTATCGATCATCTTGTCGAAGGCTTTGTCGAGCGGCATACGCCAGACCTTTTCGCCCGTCACTTTGGCACACGCAGTCAAATCGGCGGCGAGCTTTTCGTCATTGCAATAGAGTCCAGCGAACTCCTTGCCGAGTGCCACCATGATGGCGCCCGTCAGCGTCGCGAGGTCGATGATCAGCTTGGGCTTGAAGCGCTCCTGCGCGTACCAGAGTACGTCGGCGAGCACTAGCCGGCCTTCGGCGTCGGTGTTGATGATCTCAACCGTCTGGCCCGACATCGAGGTCACGATATCGCCGGGGCGCATGGCGTTGCCCGATGGCATATTCTCGACAATGCCGATGAGACCTACGGCATTGACCGGAGCCTTGCGCTGGGCGAGTGCGAGCATGAGGCCGGTGACGCAGGCAGCTCCGCCCATGTCGCCTTTCATGTCCTCCATGCCAGCCGCACCCTTGATCGAAATGCCGCCGGTGTCGAACACTACGCCCTTCCCGACGAAGCACACCGGCTTTGACTTCTTGGACTTGGCGCCGTTCCAGGTCATGATGGCTAGGCGCGAGGGCCGCTCACTGCCCTGCCCGACCGCCAATAGCGTGTTCATCTTGAGTTTCTTCATGTCGTCGACGTCGAGTATTTCAACGTCCAAGCCCTGCTTTTCCAGGGCTTTCACGCGGTCTGCAAACTCTACGGGCCCCAGCTCGTTGGCCGGCTCGTTGACGAGATCGCGGGCCAGATAGATGCCTTTGGCGAGTGCTTGGTGGCGCTCGAAGGCGGCCTCGGCCTTGTCCGGATTGGCACAATGAATGACGAGCTTCTCGAACTTGTCGCCGCCCGGCGCTGCGCCATGCTCTCCGTTGGAGTTGTCCTCGCTGGCCTTTTTCTTCTGATATTTTTTGAATGTGTAGTGACGCAGCAGCGCGCCATACGCCAGGTTCGCCGCCACCTGCTCTGGTTTGATATCACCCGTGTCCGTGAAATCGGCGACGAGGCTCGCGCTCTTAACTTTGCGTGCCGTGATCAACCCGAGGATGACGCCGCCAAGCCCAACCCAGTCGGATTCTGAATGGGCTGCACTCTTGCCGATGCCCGCAACGATCAGACGGCTGGCGTCAATTTTGGGAAGGGCTAAGAGCTCGATCGACGACTTGGCTTTGCCTTTGAAGTCGGCAGCTTCAGCTGCCTTAAGTATCGCCCCACCGCTCTTGGTGTTGAGGCCTGCCGCTGTGGTCCCAAGTGCGAGGTCTTCGCCCGCGAGAACGGCGGTGGTCGCGTGGCAATTAGCGGAGTAAGGCGCGAATGTAATCTCGAGCAAGGCGTGCGACATGAACGGAAAGGCTCCTCAAGGGAAACTGTAATTGGACGTTGCCGGCGGTCCGGCTATCGTGGGTGCAGCACAAATTGCGCCGCACGTTCGCTTGATCGGCCCCTCCAGACCGATCAAGACCACTCAAAACCGGGAAATCGCAATGGGTTGCGATTGGGACCATAGACTTTGCTGCGGCCTCAGCGCAAGGCCGGGCTAGGTGACAGTTTCGTTACTCTTGGGCTCTAACAACTGTCGCCGCGCCGCCTTGAGGACCTGCTGGTGTGCATGCCTAAAGCAAGGCCTTTTCGGCAGCCCTTACGCCACTGGCAATGATCGCTGCATAGACAGAGGCAACAAAGCCTGCGAGCACGTTAACACTGATTAAGATGCCAACGATCTGCGCCCACTCGCGCGGAAGCGCTGTTGACAGGATGGTGACGGCAAAGTCGTCGAACGCCTGCTTGATCTGGAAGATGAGTTCGCTGACCTGGTCAACCGTTGGGCGGGCTGGCATATCCCAGATGATTTTCCAGCCCAGATCCGACAGACTGGCCGAGGGGATGACGGATGCGGCCACCAGAATGACGAGCCCGGCCGAGAACATCAGCCCTAGCGGCGGGCCGAGCCGGAAGAAGCCCCAGCGGACGGGAAGTGCATTGAGTTTTATCGACAAGACCCGCAACAAGGCCGAGCCTGCAAAAACCGTCAATGCAAATACAATCGCTACCCAAAACAGCCGGTCATGGTTGGTGCCCGAAAATGTGAACAACGCCGCCACACCCGCCAGAACAGCCTTCATCAGGGCTTCTGTGCCGCCCACGAGGGGCACCAGAAAGGCCCGCAAACGGCTGTCGCGCAGGCCCTCGAAATAGAACGGCAATTCGTTGCTAAGGCGCGCCGATTCAAGCGCCAAGCCCAGTGCAAAAGCCAGTGCAGCAGTGACCGCGGAAAAAACTATTGGATGAGAGTACCCGAGCCACGAGACCGCGATGACGGCTGCAAGCTCGGCCGCCATGATGAGCGCGTTGAGCAGATAGCGCAGGGCTTGCATATGGAATTGGTCCTTAGGGAGAGAGACCGGATGGCCTCGTTGGAACTATTGTAGCAATTGAGGAGGATGCCGGGCAATGCGAAGAGTGTTTGCCTGAGGGCTTGGCTGCTACGCCATTGAGAGGCTAACTTCGGCGAGCCCCAGAGTGCGAACCAACAGGGATCAAAGTATGCCAGCCCACCGTAGTCTTGATGACCTTCAAGCCGGACTCCCTCACATCCTAGACTCGCCTGCCGACAACGGCTTGGTCCGCGCCATTGTCGTGCGCCCCGGTCCGGGCCAGCGCGCCGGACGGGACTGTTGCGAGATCAGCTTGGCAGGCGGTGTCCATGGTGATGCCTGGGCCAATGGCTGCTGGAAATCGACGGACGATGGCCGGCCTCACCCGGATGTTCAAATCTGCATCATGAATGCGCGCACCATCGAGACTATTGCGGGCGAAAGCTCCAACTGGCTGCCAGCGGGCGATAACCTGTTTATCGATCTCGACCTCAGCCCTGAGAACTTGCCCGCCGGTCAACGGCTCGCCATTGGCACCGCAATCATCGAAGTCACGGACACGCCTCACAACGGGTGCGCAAACTTCACCCAGCGCTATGGCCGCGACGCCACTATCTTCGTCAACAAGGGCGAGGGCCGGCGATTGCGCTTGCGAGGCATTTATGCCCGTGTGGTCCAGGATGGGCGCGTCAGCACCGGTGACCGTGTGACCAAAGTACCGGCAGCGTTGGAGCAAGCGTGAACCTCGACCCGGCGCTATTTGCCGCGCGCCACTTGGAGGGTTGCGGGCGCTACATTGAACACACCAGGAAATAGTCTTGCCGGCTATGATGAATGAGGCCGGCCCCGCATGGGCTGACCAGAAGTTAGCCATTCTGGGGCTCTCGTGCTTGGGCCTCGAAAATTGCTACAGATCCGCGAAGTTGAACCCGTACGTTTGCGAACCGCTTCCTGAGTTCGCTATCGAGTCCTTGCGCGGTGTCGTGAGTATTCGAGAAGATGCCCTTCTGGTTGTAATAACTCATCAGCGCCTGGGCCGGCTTTGAACGAGGCGCGTCACCTTGCACAATGGTGGCACCGAAGACCTTACCCCTTGGTGACAAGACCGGGAGCAAATGGTCGAAGACAACGGCTTTTTCCGCCATCTGTCCCGGCAGGCAGTGGAGCAGGTAGCACAGGCCCACGGAGCCAAACCTTTCACTGATCGCCAACGGTTCCAAAATATTGGCAATCAAGATTCTGGGATTATAGCGGCTGATGCGTCCGGCGGCGGCCGCCAAGCTATGCGGGTTGAGATCGGCAAGCAGAATATCGGGATTGGCAACCGGCCAAGCCGCTTGATCGAGGAAGTATCCGGTACCGACGCCGATATCGAGATGATGACCCGAGACGTTGCGCGCATACATGGCCTCGAGTTCACGCGCAGGGCATCGCCACAGCCATCGATTTGAGAAGCCCAAAACAAAAGCGTCGTAGACCCGCAGCGATCGAGGCGTATAGACGGCCTGCCCGGCTTTGACACGGTGCTCGAAATCCATGGCGCCTCCGTTAATACTTCATTTACCGCACCAGCCCAGGATCAGTTAACCTGTTTTAACAGCACTTCGTGTTGCATCCACCATGGACGACCTCAACAGCCTGTACCGCACGACGCCGAGCCTGCACCCTGTCAACAACGACACCGGGCGCGTGGCCTATTGCGGACCTTATGTTCTGTCGGCGATCACCGGCTATTCCGTCACTAAGGTGGAAGCCGCGATCAACGCTTACCGCCAGTTGCCCGCCGACCTCAAACATAAGGTGCGCGGCACCTACGCTGACGAGGTCGAAGCCGCCCTTGCCATCTATGGTTTCCAGATGACGTCCAAAGAAAACTTCATGGAGATGGAGCGCAAGAAACGCCCTTCCGTATGGGCGTGGATGCAAAAGCCACGCAACGCCTGGGCGCACTATGTTCTTGCCATTCACAAAGGCAAGGAAGGTCACTGGATACTGATCAAAGGCGTCAAAATGTGTGACACCTTCACGGAAGGCAAATGGACCTTCGTGTGCGATGGCCCGCACCGCGGCTGCAAGATAATGGAAGTGTTTGAGGTAAAACGGAAAATGGAGGGGTGAGCGTCGGCGATCCCGTATCAGACGCCTCACACTCCCCGCCCATACCCCTTCATCACTGCCATCAGCTCATCAACAGGCAACGCCTCGATGGCGTAGCGGTCGTGTGCGGTGCCGCCCATTGGCTCGGCGGCGCACATGGCGTTGAGGACGGCTTCTTCGACGCTTTCAACGGCTGCCATGTAGATTGGATCGAACAACTCGTCGTTGATGATCTCAAGCGCCTGCTTGGCCGGTGCCAGATGCTGCATGACCAGATCGTTGGCAGTCGAGAAGGCCAGAAAAATATCGCCCGAACTATTGCCGCCCGGCGTGCCTCCGCGTCCAATGCCGATGCTGGCCCGCCGCGCCAGGCGCTTTAGCTGGTGTGGGGCCAGCGGCAAATCGGTGGCGATGATCACAATAATCGAACCGCGCTCGGCAAGCAGTCCATCGATCATGCCCTGACGCAGAAGACGGCCCACGGGCACGCCGCACACCGTCAGCCAATCGCGGCGGCCATGGTTTGCCTGCACCAGTGTGCCCAGCGTGTATGCATTGCCGCCAATCTCGATGCGGCGCGAAGCAGTGCCTGTGCCACCCTTGAACTCATAGGCGATCATGGCGGTGCCGCCGCCAGTGTTTCCTTCCGCTACGGGTCCGCTCTTAGCGCCGTCGAGAGCTGCGAACACGTGATCTTGCGACAGATGCTGGCCATTGATGTCGTTCAACATCCCGTCATAGGTTTCGGCCACCACCGGCATGATCCACAAATGATCACGACCACCATACGTCGAGGCATAGCGCTTGAGCATCCAGGCAATGGCCGCGTGATGGGCCATGCCGACGTTGTGGGTGTTGGTGATAAGGACGGGCCCTGTGAACGTGCCACCGTCTTCGATCCAATGACTGCCGGTCAATTCGCCATTGCCGTTGAAGCGGTGGATGCCTGCATAAACAGGCTTGGGTTCGCGGGCCCCAGCGTGCGGGACAATCGCCGTCACACCAGTGCGCACCGGCAGGGGGCGCCCTGGACGCGGTTCTGCCTCGATGATCGTTGTTGAACCAACAGCAACACCCGGAATGTCGGTAATCGCGTTGAACGGACCCGGCGTACCGGCCAAATCGAGGCCCAGATCTCTGGCGCGTGGTTTTGCCGTTGCCATCTCAGGCGGGCCCCCAATGCCTTTGCGCACTCTTGACTCGAAAGTTCTGCGCCTGGCGCTTATGCATACTCCGCTCCACGCAGCCGCCACCAGCAATTTTTGCCGAAGAACCATCGCGCGGGCCATGCCAGCGTTTGGCGGCTTTACGGCCGCGACAAGGCGTTCCCTGGCGCCAGCCGGAAAAACTTTTCCTGCCCCTGCCTCTCAGTTCGAAAGGTGCTTCTGAATCTCGCCCAAGAATCGCGCCCACTCCGGGTAAAGCAGTTGCCCATACTGGGGAAAATCGTGCAGCGTGATATTGGGCGTCTGACTGGCAAATTCCTTCGTTGTTTCGAACGGCGCGAAGGGGTCCTGGTGCCCAGCGAATAACACAATAGGCACAGGACAAGTCTTGAGTTTTTCGCTCCAGTCGACCGCGTAATTTGAGATGGCCCCAGCCGCCCAGGCAATGTGTGCGGTAAAGCGTGGCCCGACCGAAATCTCCGTGCCGCGAAGCATTGATGTCAGGATTTCGTCGTCCTCGAGCACCTTGAGATCGGCCTTTGATGTCGCCACCACGGTCTGCATGAAACGGCGCGGACCGAGGCGCCGTATACACTGGAAGAAGGCCAAAGTGACGTAAGGCAATGCGCGCGGCGCATAGCGCGCATTGGCATAGATGAAGCGCGTCCACTTCGGCATGCGCTGGAAGTGCTTTGGCTCTACAGCGGGCAGTGTCGGGCCAACGCCGACGATGGCCGTCACCTGCTTGGGTGCCGCCAGGGCGAGTGAGATGGCGAGATGAAAGTCGTCGCAGAACGCAAGAACCGGGCAGCGGTCTATGCGCAGATGATCCTTGAGCGCCAGCATGTCTTTGATGGCGATATCGAAGGCATCGCGGCGATTGGGGATCGGCGAAGAGTAGCCATAGCCCGCACGCACGGGCACGATCATGCGCATGCGGTTATCGGCAAGCCAGCGTTCCGCCGGCGGCGGCAAACGCGTAAATCCCATATCCGTTGGCAGCATCAAAAACGGGCGCCCGCGCGGATTGCCTATCACCAAATAGTCAAACCTGCGCCCATCGGGTAGCACCATGGTGCTATATTGATTGGGCTCGGGCGAGATGCCCGGCGGTCCGTGCATCGGAATGATCTCAAGCTCAGGGCCAGTCACATCCAATAGCCCAAGCGTGAGGCGCACCAGTTCAATTTGTGATCGCGTACTGGTCTTCGCCAATAGTGCGCGCAAATGACTGCGGATTGTCGCCTCGGTGCGCTCTGAGCGCTCGACAATCTCCTTGACGGAGAACCCTAACGTTAGATCTTTGAGCACGTCCACCTCGGCCCGGGTGAACTGAAAATTGGCCATCAAGCGGTCCGACAGCCGGTCCGGCCAGGCGAGAATGCTGGTGATGAGGCCTACAAGATCGGGATCACCGCCAATGCCCTCAACAATGCGGATCAGAACCGGCGCGCTTTCGTCGAGTTTTCGCAGGCGCAGGAGGCGAACTTCGGCATCAGTTGCGGTATCGAGATGCTCGATCAGATTGGCCAGCACCGCCAGATCCTCAGGCACCACCGGTAGGACGCTCAAGGTGTTGCCAGGCTTCAACCACAACGTCCGTTCTGCGATGCCGTTGGCGGCAGTGACCACGCCTAAGCGGTTCACGACCAGGGCCGCCGAGCGGACCGACTCGGTCCAGTTACGCGCCGTGTCGCGCTGTTCGCCGGCATAAGCGATAAACTCACGCAATACCCGCTCGGCGCGTTGCACATGAGTGATGACACCAGGCGCAGTCAATACCTGAAAATCGGCCGGTTCACTACAGCCGTTCAGCCGCAGTTCCCAAAGATCGATGAGAGTCTCCAGCCGCTCTGGCGAAACGGCAATGTCGTAGACGTGGTCGACCAGCGTGCCGGAGTCATCACTGTCTTGGCTCATCGGCGCGCGCCCCCCGTCTATGATCGCATTCCGGTTGCCAAGTGCTGCCCGTGCTGGATTGGGGAGCTCCCTGCGCCCTACTCCTTGCTGCGCTCCACGTAGCTGCCGTCTGAGGTCATGACGACGACCTTGGTGCCGGTGCCGATGTGCGGGGGCACCATGACACGGGCGCCGTTGGAGAGCTTGGCCGGCTTGTAGCTCGATGAAGCCGTCTGGCCCTTCACGACCGGATCGGCTTCGACGATTTCAAACACCACACGGGCTGGTAACTCGATGGCGATAGGGTTGCCTTCGTGAAGCGACACAACGCATGTCATGCCTTCCTGCAGCCAGACGGCCTGATCGCCCAACACGTCCTTCGACACCGAGATCTGGTCGAAGCTTTCGGGCTGCATAAAATTATAGCCCATGTCATCTTCGTACATGTAGTTGAAATCTTTTTCGTCGAGGTAGGCACGCTCGACCTGATCGGTGGTGCGATAACGTTCTACGAGCTTGATGCCGTCCGAAATGCGGCGCAGTTCCAAGTGCGTGACGGGGGTGCCCTTGCCGGGATGAATGTTCTCGGCGTGCATCACGACGGCAAGACGGCCCTCGAGATCGAGCACGTTGCCTTTGCGGATCGAGCTTGCAATAACCTTGACCACGGTCTGTCTCCATCAAAGCCAGAAGCGTCAACGCGAACACCCGCGCTGGTAAAAACCGCATTCATAGGCTGGAATCTGGGCGTGTCATACTCTGTCAGGGCGCAATCGCCAAGCCCTGGCGTTGCCGATACGCCTTCTCAATGCAGCCAGGATGCCGCATTCGAGCCCCTGACCTGAAATTACTTTGAGGATTTAATGCCCGCACCCTCCCCCTGGTGGAACTCCGATCGCCATATTGACCGGCGGCCGTTTCTGACGGCACGCGGGCGCATCAAGGGCGCCATCCGCGCCTGGTTCGAGGCCCATGGTTTTGTGGAGGTTGAGACAGGGTGCCTGCAGGTGTCGCCTGGCAATGAAACGCATCTGCACGCTTTTGCAACCGAGGCCGTTGGCACAGATTTGGTCCGCCTGCCTCTCTATCTGCATACCTCGCCAGAGTTCGCAATGAAGAAGCTGATCGCAGCGGGTGAGACGAAGATATTCTCCTTTGCGCCCGTGTTCAGAAACCGCGAGCGCGGGCCCTTGCACGCACCCGAGTTCACGATGCTGGAGTGGTATCGCGCCGGCGCGCCGTATCGCGACCTGTGGGACGATTGCGCAAGCCTGATGCGCATCGCCAGCGACGTGAGCGGGCGGCATGACTGGACGTGGAAGAATCGTTCGGCAGATGTGCGGGCTGGACCGCTCGATTTGACGCTCGATCAAGCCTTCACACAGTACGCTGACATTGCATTGCACGAGACGTATGGGGCCAATGGCACCGACCGGAGCGCACTCGCCCAGCGCGCGCGCGCGGTCGGCATAGCGTTTGCCGACGGTGACAGCTGGGCCGATATATTTTCGCGCGTTCTAGTCGAAAAAATAGAGCCGTACCTCGGTATTTATCGCCCAGAGATCTTGTATGAGTACCCGATCAGCGAAGCGGCACTTGCCCGCCCAGTACCCGGCCAGCCCCATGTCGCCGAGCGGTTTGAGTTGTATTGCTGTGGCGTTGAACTGGCCAATGGCTTTGGCGAGCTGACGGACGCTTCCACCCAGCGCGCGAACTTAGAAAGCCAAATGAACGAGCGCGAAAAGATCTACGGCGAGCGCTATCCCATTGACGAGGATTTCCTGAACGCCCTAGCCCACATGCCACCCACATCCGGTTGCGCGCTGGGGTTTGACCGCCTCGTCATGTTGGCGACGGGTGCCACGCACATCGATCAAGTCATTTGGACGCCGATGGGGTGAGACGGCACGCGCACATCGGTGTCTGACCCTCTGGGTCTGACACCGCAGCTAAAAAGTCCGAGGTCCACGGGATCGAGGTGTCTGACCCTGAGTGTCAG
>JBEBJD010000180.1:0-1986 GCA_040080075.1 Hyphomicrobium sp.
GCGGAATGTAAGATTAGCCAACTGGCTTGGCGTATAAATCGCCAACAAGTCATAATGGAACTCAGTTACTCCGCTGCGGACGTCACCATGTGGTCTCCTCCGTTGCCGTGCTCTGAATGCCTCCCGGGCATTCTCCACTGGCAACAACAGCGACGCGCCCGTGAGCTTGCTTTGTAGTGGGCAAGGATATTCTAGTTTCCGCTTCGGGCTACATTATCGGTCGTGAGGCGCCAAGCGAACGTGCTAGGTTGCGACGCACGCTATTGGCCCTGACCGACGTTGCGTTGCAACGCGAGATGGCGGTCGGTCTTGGACCTATCGCGTCGTCGTTCGCCTGTCATGGCGCAGACAGTCGGTATCGGAGGCAGTCCGGTCGTCGTCTAAACGCCGCTCAAGCCCGCCCTTGACCCGTAGCCGACATTAACTCAACGAACCAGATTCAACGCGCCCGCCACACCAGGGCCGAAGACGTTGTGGCTCTGAGCGGGCCAACTTTTCGCTTGATACAGGTTTACGTGAGGCCAACGTTGACGCGCCGCCTATCATGTGTTGGCTTTCGCCGCGGCTGAGGGTTAGGCGTGTCCGTTTTCCCGCCTCCAGGCGCGGGCGCCGCCGATCACGCTGATGATGGCCCAAATCAATTCCTGGCCGATGGTGCCGAGGTCCCCAACATCGAACTTGTGTGAAGCACCAAGCAGCACCAGACCGGCGCCAAGTGCGTTGACCAAGAAGAACATCGGTTTTTCGGCGCAGATTTTGCCAAAGCTGACAGCCGCGTACATGCCGACACAGCAGGCCGCGCCAACGACGCCGGAAAATGACATAAGCGTTTCCATGGGTGACCTCCTCATATAGCAGGAGGCACACTAATGCGTGGGCCTAACGCATGGATGTTCCGCACGTAACACATAGCCCAGTTCAGCGACGGCCCAGATCAAGCCCTGCAAATTGCTGGCGTTTGAACAGCCGGGCTCGTAGGCGCACCATCAGCTGCGCAGTGCGATGACCCTTAAATCCTCTGGCTTGGCGAGCCGCGCAAGCTCGTGGAAACGTTCGGCGCAACCCGGCAGCAGCCCGTTGACCGAGGCCAGCCACGAGACAGCAACGCCATCCTGGCGCGGCGTTGTCGCCATTACAGCACGGTCCCAGTTGGCAACGTTGCCGATCGCGCGGGATGCTGGCGTTGCGCCATTGCGTAACCGCGAAAAATCTTCGCCGCTTGCTCCCGCCGCCAGCAACGCCGCTTCCGGCAAGGCACACGTGCCATCGCCAAAAAGGCCGGCGAAGCGAACCGGGACAAGCGCATGCACCAAAACCGCCGGCTCGTCCCACAGGCCAATATTGAGCCTCTCAAAGCCGATCCAATGGGCCTCCATAGCGATGTCCCAGCCGGGTTGATAGGCGTCCCACAGCCGGCAGAATTCCGAATCCCCCGGCGGCCGCCCGCGATTAAATGAAAATAGCGCACGGGCGCCGAAGAACAGCGTGCTGGCTTGCCAATTCTGCCTGATCCAGCCGAACTCACCCCCAATGGGGCAGCCATATTTTAAATTCTTTGGCGGCAGCTCGGCCGGAATTTCCCAGCCTTCGCCACGGCGCACTTCGGCGTTAAACCACCAATTGACCGGCATCGCGTGCCGTCCTCCCGCAGATCAAAATGGCCCACTGCTGCCAATAGCTGTACGCGAACAACCTTACGTGATTGATGGACAAGCGGAAATTTGCAGCAGTTGCCTTTTGGTCGGACGCTTTCGGAGGTATTGTGGGCGAGGCTTGATCTCTCCAAAATCGACGAAAATGACCCACTGCGGAAGTGGCGACAGATGACTTTTCACGTTCCCGACATGTCCGGTTTCGATCGTCTCGTCGGAAAGATGCACGGAGACAACCGGCAAATCAGGTGACTGTTTGCCGGCCGGCCTAGCCTCGTCAACTCCAGAAGTCCGCAATCCTGGTGACGAACCAGTAGGTGGCGACGACGCCAAT
>JBEBJD010000210.1:0-1985 GCA_040080075.1 Hyphomicrobium sp.
TGGCCTCTATCTATGGCTTCGGCGGCGACGACACGCTCCAAGGCGGCAAAGGCGCCGATAAGATGAAAGGTGGCGATGGCAACGACACTTACATTGTCGATAATGCCGGAGATCGGGTGACGGAATCTACGGGACAAGGAACAGACATCGTCAAGTCGAGCGTCACGCACACGCTGTCAGCGAACGTCGAAAACCTGATCCTCACCGGTGCCGCGGCCATCAACGGTTCAGGCAACACAGGTGCCAACGTCTTAACGGGCAACGCAGCCGCCAATGTATTCGCGGGCGAAGGCGGCAACGACACATATATTGGAGGAGGCGGATTCGACATTGTGTCCTACGCGCCGGCATCCTCCAGGGTTGAAGTCTACGCTTACTCCGCCGCTCCCCCGCCCAACGCCGGCGACGCGCTCGGCGACACCTTGAACAGCATAGAAGGGCTGATTGGATCGGCCTTTGACGACTATCTAGCGCTCGACTTTGCAAACCCGCTTGGCGGTTTCGCCGATGGCGGCACGGGCAACGATCAGATCGATGGCACTGAATTTTCCGACACGCTGATCGGGGGAGCGGGCCATGACAAGTTGTTTGGCCTCGAACAACACGACAGCCTGACCGGCGGCGACGGTGATGATGAACTTTATGGAAACACTGGAGACGACACGCTCGACGGGGGCAACAATAACGATCAACTGTTTGGCGGCTCGAACGCCGATAGCCTGACCGGCGGCGCTGGCAACGACACCCTCGATGGCGGAACAGGCGCAGACATGATGAGTGGCGGAGATGGTAGTGACGTCTACTTTGCCGATGATGCAAGCGACACCGTATCGGAAAACCTGAACGAAGGGGGCTCAGACGAAGTCCGCACAACGTTGGCGACGTATGTCCTTCCTTCAAATGTCGAGGTTCTAAACTTTATTGGGGCTGGAAACTTTACCGGCACCGGCAATGGGCTGGTGAATGGCATTGGCGGCAGTGCAGGTGACGATACACTGTCAGGAGGCGGAGGAGCCGACCGCATCTATGGCGCCGGAGGTCAGGACACCCTCAACGGTGGCTCGGAGGCGGATACGTTTCTGTTTATTTCAGTGAGTGATAGTGCGCCCGGTGCGCGGGATATCATTGCCGATTTTTCACAAGCCGAAGCTGACAAAATTGATTTGTCGCTAACCGATGCCAACAATGTTTCGGTTGGCGATCAGAGTTTCTTCTTCATCGGCAACCTGACGTTTACCGGCGGCGTCCACAGCCCAGATGGTGAGGTGCGCTACTTTTATGACAACCTCAACGATTGGACCGTCATCGAAGTTAATCTCGACGACGGTGGCGCAACTGCGGATATGGCCATCAGGCTCGTTGGTAATATTACGCTGACAGCGGCTGACTTCAATTTATAGCAGTCTGCGCGCAATGCCCGCTAGCTAACGCCGGTGTGGCTACAGCGATTGAAATGCCGGGTCAGCTATATACTGACCCGGCTGTATCTGCAGAGGCGGGAGAGCCGTCTACCGGCTCGTCTCGACCTCACCGCGATCGACGCGGCGCGAGAATTCGGTCTGGCCGCCCGACGCCAATATGCGGGCCTGTTCAACCCAGTTTTCGCGCTCTATGCGGCCCTTGAAATCAAGCAACTGACTGACGCGGTCGATGTCGGCGCTGGTCCAGTTGGCGACCTGCTCATAGGTCGTGACGGCGAGCGAATTGAGTTTTTTCTCGATCAGCACGCCGACACCGCGAATGCGCTTCAAGTCATCAAAGGCGCCAGTACCGCGCGTGGCCCCGGCAAGAGGTTCGCCGCGCAACGCCTCTGATCTGACCGATCGCAGGTGTGTCAGGTCGCGGCTGACTTCGCCCGTTGTCGCGGACTTGGCCTCGTTTTCCTTGATGGCATCGCCAAGTTTGACGGGCCGTGTTGTGTCGGGTGTTGGAAGCGAAGCGGCGGCCGCAGCAGCACTCGCGGCGGCAATGGATGTGGCTGCGGC
>JBEBJD010000325.1:0-1981 GCA_040080075.1 Hyphomicrobium sp.
GACTACAATGGTCCGGTCGTTGCTCGTCAATTCCGGCCCGCAGTGATGGAGATGCACCGGCATTGGACGGAGATACTCGACGTCCTTCCCGCTGGCGATCTGCTTCATCTTGCAAAAATGCCGGAATTCCTAAGTGGCCAGAAAAATCCATTGATGTCTTTGGCCGGGGTCCATCGCATGAAGTTGGCGTCGTATGGCGTGGCGCTGGGGCCTGATTGGGAAAGATGGCCGGCGGAGGCGATAGAACCCAAGCTACTCAAGGAAATCACGGCGCGGACCCGTAAACTTGAAAAGCGAGGTCACGTAACTTTTGCCGTGGTCCAAAACCCCATTGAGGCCCAGCCTGTTTTCGAGGCCATGTTGGAGCAACGCTCCCAACGTCATGCCCAAATGCAGCGGCCCAATATCCTTGCGCGTCCCGGTTATATCGATTTTTACCGTTCGCAGTTCCAAAACGCGCATGGCGATGCTCCAGCGGCCATTGCCAGCCTAGCCATTGACGGGGAGTTAATCGCGACAGGATATGGTTTGACCGGCAACGGGGCATTTCACATGATCTTTCCAACCTTCAAGGCCGATCGCTGGCGCAATTATTCTCCAGGGTTGCAACTCATTACCCGCACGATGCGCTGGGCTGCCGGACGGGACTACAGCTTTTTCGATTTCACGATCGGCGGGGAGAGCTTCAAGCGGGATCTGGGCGCGTGCGAGCGACCTCTTTTTGAGAAATATGTGGCTTTATCGCCGCGCGGCATTCCAGTGATCATGGCCAGCCGCGTGAAGCGCGCGGTGCGCCAAAGTCCGTCCATGGCTCAGTGGGCCATTACGGCACTTGGATTGCAGAATTCAGGAGGCCTGTGATGCCGTTAGCGCTTGTCGATGCCGGCCTGCCAGGAGAGGCCCGTCAGGCCCGTTACGATGTGCTCGACGCTTGGCGCGGGCTATGCGCGTGCCTGGTAACGATTGTACATATCCCGATTGCACACGCATTCTTTGCTGAGCGCTGGTTCACGAACATGCAGTTGTTCGTGGACTTTTTCTTTGTCTTGAGCGGGTTTGTCATCTGCCACGCCTATGGCACGCGCGTATCGTCGCCGCGTGGTGTTGGGGGCTTCATGATCCGCAGGTTCGGCCGCATCTGGCCCCTGCATGCGGTTGTGCTTGCCGGGTTCGTGGCCTTTGAGCTTGCCAAGATCGTTGTTGAAAACGCCCTTAGTCTGTCTCTCGATGGTGCGGCCTTTACAGGCAATCGCTCGCTAACATCACTTGTCTCGAATATATTTCTTGTGCAGTCGTTCAATCTGCACGGCATGACGAGTTGGAACGGCCCGGCGTGGAGTATCGGCGTTGAGTTTTATACCTATCTGGTGTTTGCACTTGCGGTGTTTGCTATGGGTGCAAGGTCACTGGTGTTTGCCACACTCGCAGGCATTGGTTTAGCTGGTGTCCTGTATGGCAGCGAAGCGTGGCTGTTCACGACCCATGATTTCGGTTTCTTCCGCTGTCTATTCGGATTCTTTACGGGCTGCCTCGTCTATGGGCTTGTTCAGCGCGGCCGGCCGCGCTGGATTGTTAGCCAATTGGCGGAGTACGCGGTGCTGGCGTTAATGGTTGGCTACCTAGCGTTCACCGGGCGCACGCCATCGAGCCTTTTGGCCCCGGTGGTGTTTGCGGCTTTGGTTTATGTCTTTGCCTTTGAGGCTGGCGCTATTTCCAAGGTGCTGAAAATGGCTTGGGCCCAGGCGCTTGGACTGTGGTCGTACTCGATCTATATGGTGCACATGTTATGGTTCGCCCCGCTCAAAGTGGTGATGACGCTGGCGGCAAAATATTCGCTTCTGGGGGTCACGTTGACCGTCGCAGAGCCAGTCAAGATGTGGACCTTTGGAAACGCGGGCCTCGACATCTTGGCAGTTCTCTTTGCCTTGGCGGGGACCATTGTGCTGGCAAAATTTACATTCGCTTGGGTTGAGCGGCCGGC
>JBEBJD010000169.1:0-1977 GCA_040080075.1 Hyphomicrobium sp.
ATAAAAGATGACCGGCAAGGCCCGCACCACCTCTGCACCCGGCCTGACGCAACGTGTTGCAGGCCGGCTCAAGCGGCTGGTCTCTGGTGTGGCTGCAAACACCTCGCCGCCCAAGCTCGCCACCGGCTTTTCCGCCGATGAGCAGCGCTTACTTGAACTGCTCCTCAAATTCAGAAATTTGTCCGGCGGTCAGAACAAACAGAAGCGCGACGAAATCGAACAGATCATTGAGCGCGACTTCTACAAGGGAGCACCCTGGTTTGATCCGCAGGCGCGAGCTGAAAGCCAGGAGCCTTTGCTGTTTTGCATCTCATATCCGCGGTCGGGCACGACCCGCTTCCTGCATGAGCTGAGGAATAAAACGAACGGCCACATTTTTCTGGCCAAGCGCCCTGAAAGACTTGGCCTCAACTTCGACAAGCGCTGGCAGCCGCGCAGCTATCCGCATGCCCGGCTGATAAAAGATCACCGGCCGCTTGGCGATTATCTCCATGATGACGGATATCTCATCGTGCGTGACGGCCGCGACTGCATGGTATCCCTGGCCTGGATGACCCGTTCAGAAGGCCTGCACCAATTTTACAGACAGGATGAACTCAAGGACTTCATCGCCTGGACCGTCAATAAGTACGGCTTCGGCTGTTGGGCAGACCACACGCGCCGGCTCATGGCGCTGAAGGCGGGCGGCCACAAAACCATCGTGCGCTACGAAGACCAATCGAGCGATAAGTCAGTTCATGAACAGATGGCCGCAAAGAAGGATGAGGCGCGCAAGGCCTGGGGTCTCGTCACCGAAGACCTGACGGGATCGATGTTCGAGGCTTGGCAGAATAGCCGTGGCAAGTCCAATTGGCACCAGTCTTTTGATCGTGAGGCCGCCAAGGCCTTTCATGCCACAGGGGCCACAGAAATGCTGATGGAATTGGGTTATGAGACCGATCCAAATTGGTGGAAGAACGTGTGAGCCCATTGAGCAAGGAACAAAACCGCAAACCGGACGCGCGCGCCCTGCTGGTCTACGTTCATATCCCTAAGGCCGGCGGCACCAGCTTCACGGAGCTGCTCGACAGGGTCTATGGCCAGCGCTTCTTGCATCTGCAGAAGCAGCGGCTGCTTCACTGGCCTCCGGAATACTATGTGAGCGCCGTTGCAAACAGGTATGACGCCATTGCCGGTCATTTGCCGTATGGAATGCATAAACGCTTTGGCCGCGGATTTTCTTTCAACCCCCGCAACCATCCCGGCGCTTTCGATGCGCGCGATCTCAAATACATTTCGATCATGCGTGACCCCGTCGAGCGCGTAAAGTCGTTCTACCGCTATGTGACGACCACGCCATCGCATCGCTATCACCGGCACGCCAAGGGTCTGCCTCCTGCCGCTTTTTTCCGCCACCTTGAGGGGCTGGAGAGAAACGCTTTGGAAGTCCGCAATCAGCAGAGCCGGATGCTCGGCCGGGGCTGCCATGGCGATCTCGACGCCATCAAAAAGCGCATTCGCGAGGACTATTTCGCGGTCGGCGTGCTAGAAAATGTTGATCCATTCGTCGCGCACTTACGCCAAACGCTGGGATGGCCCGCAACAGCGGCCTTGCCCCATCTGAATAGGACCAGCACACGCCGCACCGAAGACGAATTCGACGCAGCCACCCTTGACTGGATCAGCGCTAACAACACAACAGACCTTGAACTTTACGCCTTCGTGCGCGACGAAGGACAAAAGTACTGGAAGAGCTGACAAAATTCGTCAATGACAGCCGCATCAGGGACAACAAGCGCGGCTAAAGTGCTTCCGGAAAAGTGTGAAGCGGTTTTCCGGAAAGAAGCACGGTACGCCTAGAGTGCTTCCGGAAAAGTGTGAAGCGGTTTTCCGAAAAGAAGCACGACAAAACAATGAGCTAGGATCTGTTCGCTACTCAATCAAAACCGGACAGATCCTAGGTAGAGCCATCGTTTCAGCCTCGGGGAGCTAAGAGAC
>JBEBJD010000086.1:0-1971 GCA_040080075.1 Hyphomicrobium sp.
ATCGAATGTCGGGTGTCCGCCGAGGACGACAAGGACTCCTACCTGTCCTGCGTTGATCGCCTTGGTGAGCCCGCGAAGGGCGTCAATCTGGCTTGCATCCTGGCGAACTACAGGCGCATGATAGGTCACACTCCCACTCAGGGCCTCATTGATAGCATGGGCAATCGCATGCGAAGCCACCGAAGCACTCGCCCCGACAATGACAACCTTTTTCGCCGCTGAGCCTAGGTCGCTTGCCATCGCCGCAATAAATCTGGCGTCAACCTTTGCCGCTCCGGATTCTATACCAGCTACACCCAACCTCTGGGCAAGTGCGCGGAGGTTTGCCTCAATCTGACTTGGCTTGACCGCGCGTCGGTGATCCGCCATAGCTCCCGTCAAACTTGGAGAAGATTCCACAACATAAAGTCGATTCATCTCGACCGTCTTGCGCTTGTCGGAGAATTCCCGCGACATTCGAACGTTTTCCGGCATGGATTGAATAAAATCGCCGTCAAACGAAGCAATCACATCAACGCCGCCCAAGTCATATCTCGGGTGAAGTCTCGCTCCTCTCGCGATGTTCGACCCTTCAAGGACATTGTCCTGATTTACTGCGTCGTACTGGACAACCGCCGCGGCTGGAAATGCCTTCTGCAAACCACTCAATTCAGCAGCAAGTGTAGGAGACAATACGGACTCGGTCAGGATAAAAATACCCTTACCTTTGTCGGTTGCGTCCATCGCCCCCCGCGCTTCGCGGAGCAGGACATCCCACGAGGACGGTAGGTTTTTCTTAAATACTTCCCGACTTCGATCAGGATCGTAAAGGTCCAAGATCGTAGCCTGCGCAAAATGGTCGGTCGCGCCCATGCTATTCGGATGGCTTGGGTTCCCCTCGATCTTAACCGGACGCCCCTCGTAGCTCGTAACAAGAACGCCTAAAGCGGACTGATTGTGAGTAAAGACAGTCGCGAACCGAAGTGCCTTACCCGGAATAATGTCTTCCGGCTTATTCACGTAAGGAACAATTTTCTCGGTCGGCAAAAACATCGAGCGACATCCCGCCATGCCTGCAAGCATCATGCTTGCGCCCATGAACTTAATGAAATCGCGACGATCAATCTGCAAAATGCTTGAGCGATTCGGGAATTCATCTTCCACCCAAGCCTCAAACTCAGGGGTCTGCGCCACCTGATCCATGCTGCGCCAATATTCTTGCCCACCCTTATTCGCAAGGGTTTCTCGAACTTCCTGGAGATTAAATTTGTTTAGTTTCTTATCTGACATTCTTGATCTCCAAAATTAATGGTGGCAAACACTGCAGTCCTTGAGCTGCGCTTTCTTCAGGCCTCGTTCGAGAACCAATTTTGCTCCCGTTTCGAGACTTTCGCCGGCCTGACTAGTCCCTTCGAGAAGATTTCTTTCAGCTTCGTTCA
This sequence comes from Hyphomicrobium sp., assembly GCA_040080075.1. Classification (GTDB taxonomy): domain Bacteria; phylum Pseudomonadota; class Alphaproteobacteria; order Rhizobiales; family Hyphomicrobiaceae; genus JANNFX01. Next base: position 1,419 of record JBEBJD010000086.1, read on the forward strand.
TCTCGTGACCTTCGGGGTCGGTCTGAATTTTCGAATAAAGATTAAAAACTTGCTGTCGCGGCGATAGCTGAGGATTTTTGGCGTCTTTATAAAGGTACTTCTCAGGTTGGTTATGACATTCCAAGCACCACACCATAAAGAACGGCTTGCCCTTGGCGGTAAGGTGCATCTTCTGGATGGCACCGTGGCAATTGTTGCAACTGATCCCCTTATCAATGTGAATCGAGTGGTTAAAGTAGACAAAGTCGGGAGCCTTGTTGACTTGGTTCCATTTGATCGGCATGCCCGTCTCGTAGCTCTTGCGAACCGGATCAAGCAACGGACTGTTTGTCCAGATTTGGGAGTGGCAGGTCATGCAGGTTTCGGTCTGCGGAACTCCGGCCTTGCCGGAAACTTCAACGCCCGTGTGGCAATAGCGACAGTCAATTCCCAACTCGTAAGCGTGGTGCTTGTGGCTAAACGGAATCGGCTGATCCAGTGGCATTCCGACCCCTGTATTTGCCGATGATCGACTGATTGCCGATCCGATGCTGATGGCAAGCACCGGAGATGC
>JBEBJD010000074.1:0-9445 GCA_040080075.1 Hyphomicrobium sp.
CGATGACGGTGACGTCGTTAGAGACGCCGTTCGTCGTAAACAGCAGGTCTTGCTCTGGTGTGAGGGCGGTATGCCAGACCCGCTGCCCAACAAGGATGTAGCTCTCGACCTTCAGCGTTTTTGAATCGACGACTGCAACGCGGTTGGCCGGCCCGAGCGCTACAAACGCTTTGCTGCCATCGTTCGTAAAGGTAAAGCCAACAGGTTGGATCAAGTCAGCTGAAATACCTGCAATTGCAAACGTGATCCGGCCGGTGACGTTCTGCGTAGCTACATCAATCACGGAGATCGATCCGCCGATTTCAGACGAGACCCAAAGCTTTTTGCCATCCGATGTGAACTCGGCGTGGCGCGGCCTCTGATCAACGAGCACATTTCCCACGACAGCAAACGTCTTGGTGTCGATGATGTGTGCCATATTCGTCGTTTCGGAAGTGGCAACAGCAAGCGTGCCGTCAGGCGAGACCGCAATGCCCTCGGGTTCTACGCCGACATCAATCTGATTCACGACCTGACGGGTTTCGACATCGACAACCGTCGTCACCGCATTGTCTTCGTTGGCGATGAAAAGGGTTTTTCCGTCTGGTGAAAGCGCAAACTGTTCGGGATCGGCGCCCGACGGCAGATTATGCAGCAATTCCCCTGTCGAGGCGTCGTAGACCTGAACCGCGTTGTCGTCACTCGCGCAAACATACAGCTGCTTGTAGTCCTTGGATAACGTCAGCCCGCGCGGACGCTTGCCGACCCGGATGGTGCGCACAGCTTCTAGACTTTGTGAATCGATCACCGTTACCGTGTTGTCTTTTTCGTTCGAGACAAAGACTTCATGCGCCGATGTGAGTGGCATTCCTGCAAATAGGGCAGCAACACACGCGCAGGCGGCCGGTAATGCCGTTCGAATCATGAAGGGGCCCATTCAAGCGATGCCAGGTTACTGGTGGCAATCCCGTATTTGTATGCCGCTGCGTTCTTTGACGGGCGACACTAGTGCTCCGACTCTGACGCTTCGTACCCTCAGCGTCAGCCCGGAACCCTAGCCACTCTCTTGTTTGTGTTCTGGGTTCACAAACGCTTGGCGACCTTCGCCCGGAACCAAGCGTTTGATCCAGAACACTAGCGGCCCTACCCCGCCACTGGAATTGGACGTTGGTACATAGAGTTTCGGTAGCACGCGGCTCCCTATCAGCACCAGATTATCGACTAATGGGCAATTCCGGTGTAGTGCGCGCGCCTGTAAGCAAGCCCAAGCGCAACCGTGAGCCAACACAGTGCGCCGATACCTGGGGAGATGCTTCAATGACCGCGGCACGTCTGGCCACGTTTGTTTTGTCTGTGATTTTAGCCGTTACCGGCTCGCAATTGGCCTTTTCGCATGGCGATGTGACGCCGCAGCCGATCGATACAGCGGGTCTCGATCCACTTGGCGAGGAATGGCGCAAAGAGAACCCCTATGCCGGAAATGCCAAGGCGATTGAAATCGGCATGTCCGGTTACAATCAGAATTGCGCACGCTGTCATGGGCTTGAAGCGATCTCGGGCGGCATCGCACCTGATCTACGTAAGCTGGAAACCGGCCCGACCGGCGACGACTGGTTCATTAACCGTATTCGTCATGGCGCCAAGAAGTCGGATGGCACGACTATTATGCCCGCATTCGAAGGTATCTTTAATCAGGAAGCTATGTGGGCCATCCGAGCCTACCTCGTATCGGTTCACGTCGACTAAGCGATGCTCACCGGAGGTGGCGTGAAACCCAAGTCTTCAGTCGTCCAGGCCGCCGTTGCGGCGCTCTCGGTGTTGGCTTCTGCCTCGTCCGTATTAGCACGCCCGCTCGACGAAGTCATGGCCAGCAAAATACTGAAGGTCGTTGCCTATCTGGACAATCCGCCCTTTTCTTGGGAACAGCGGGACGGATCGCCTGCCGGAATTGATGTCGATTTGGGCCGTGTATTGGCCAAGGAGCTCGGACTCGACGCTGAAATTATCCTCAGGCTTCAGGGCGAAAAAGCCGACGACGATCTTCGCGGCAACGTTTGGAAAGGCCCACTCACAGGTGGCGGCGTTGGCGATGTTATGCTGCATGTGCCAACCGACCGCGAATTTGCGTTGCGCAACAGAGAAGCAGTGATTAGCAACGCCTATTTTGAAGAACGTATCGCCGTCTTCATTGATCCCGAACGCATTCCCGAAAACTTCGGCTTCTCGCTCTTCAAAAAGGAAAAAATCGGCGTACAGATGGCGACCGTCGCCGACTATTATCTGATGACATTCGAAGACGGCGCATTGATCGAGAACATCCTGCACTACGTCAAACAATCCGATGGCGTTAAGCGCTTTCTATCCAAGGAAATGCCGGCCCTGATGGGTATCAGGTCTAATCTCGAAGGGATTTTCCACGCCCAAGGCATCAGGGCGAAAGCCGTCGAACCGGCCATGCCGGGAATTGTGCGGTCCGGCTGGGTGATAGGTATGGCATGGAAGGACAACAGCCGCGATCTGGGATATGCACTTCAGGCGGCGCTTGAGAAAATTAGAACTTCAGGCGAACTGGAGCGGATCTTCAGTTCGCATGGCGTGACCTACATTCCCCCGCCGGCACCCTAGATCGGAGACGGTATGATCCGCACCGCACCACATCGGAAAACGGCACGGCCTCTGGTAAGATTATGTTTGCTGTTGATGCCATTATACACTTTTCCGGCAACTGCACAGGCACCGGCCGATCCGCTTCATTCCCCGGTTTGGGAAACACTGGTAAAGCGAACGTTTGGCGATGCTCGTGTTGTTTTTGATGACCGGGTCAAGATTGTCGTTCCTTCCATCGTCGAGAACCAGGCGCAGGTTCCGGTCACTGCCGATGCGCGCGCAATTCCCAATGTCGTGCAAGTGATCGTGCTGGCGGACCTCAACCCAATCCAGCATGTTCTCACCTTGCGAACGGGCAAAGCACAGCCTTACATTTCTTTCCGGATGAAAGTTGAACAAGCGACGCCAATTCGCGTTGCGGCGATGACGTCCGGCGGCACTTGGCACGTTGGCGGGGTCTATCTCGATGCGACGGGCGGAGGATGTTCTGCGTCAGCTATGGCCCGCAATGAAGCCGACTGGTCAGACACAGTTGGCCAGGCTCAAGGCAAGGTCTGGCGTGATCTTGATGGAACCGCTCGCGTACGCTTGCGTGTACGCCATCCCATGGATACCGGTCTTGCCAAAGACAATACGCCCGCGTTCTACATTGAGAAACTTGATGTGCGCCGCGCCAATGGCGAACCGCTAGCGGGACTTGAACTTTTTGAACCCGTGTCTGAAGACCCGACGGTAACACTTTTAATGCGAGTGCCGGCCTCAGACGCAAGTCTCCTGTTCGAGGGCCGTGACAACAACGGAACGGTCTACAAATCGGTGCTGCCTGTTCCATTACACCAAAGTTGGATGCCTGCGGCCACTGAGGCACGCCAGTGAACTGTCCTCCTGTCGGCGCATCAAGCCACAAGCTGTCTCGCCGCCAAGCCATGTCGGCTCTGGCCGGTTCAGCGTTGTTTCCATGGCTGCGCATCGGCGGCGCAATGGCTGCTCCGCTCAGCTATGACTTGAAGCCAGAAAAGCTGGCCAATGGCATATGGGTTCTGCGCGGAATCCCGGAGGCGATCTCAATTACTAATGGCGGCGCTATAGCCAACGTATCGATCATCGATACAACGGCCGGGGCTGTCATCATCGATACTGGCCCTTCGCTGCGTTACGGCGAGGCTTTGCACATGGTTGCAAAAAAGCTTACCGGCAAAGACGTGGTGCGAGTGTACCTTACTCACTTTCATCCTGACCACGTGTTTGGTAATCAAGCGTTCGATGCCGCAATAATTGCTGCCCCACAAGGCGTTATTGATGGGTTAAAGCAACTTGGAAATAGCTTTGCTGACGCCATGTATCGGGCTGCGGGCGATTGGATGCGTGGCACTGAACTCGTTTTGCCACAACATGTAGTTACTAACGAACCCGAAGACTTCGGCAATCGCCGGCTGCGTCCCTTGCTATTGCGCGGGCACTCAGCATCCGATCTCGTGATATTCGACGAACTTTCCGGTATTCTTTTCGGCGGCGATCTGGTGTTTCTTGATCGTGCGCCAACAACACCACATGCCGATATCGAGCGCTGGCGGATCACTCTGGCCACATTGGGCGGCATTCCCCACAATTTGTTGGTCCCGGGCCATGGTCCCGCCGAGCCAGGAGATCGCGGTATTCGCCAGACGCGCGATTGGCTTGAAACGGTCGAAGCTCAAATCAAAACAGCCTTTGAAAAAGGCCTCGACATTGGCGAAGCGACTGCTTTGCCAATGCCGGAATGGACGGCCAAGATTGCGCTGTCGCGTTACGAATACGAGCGCACAGTCATGCATCTCTATCCAAAACTCGAATCATCGCGCTGGCCGCGCGTCGATCAAAAGACTTGAAAGCAGATTGGTGCGCCGGCCCGAAACGGGGTGCGGTCCTCGTATTAGACTTTAGGCATATAGACCAATTGCCAATTATTCCCACGGTGTGCCGGCGATAATGTCACGCGCGGCCTAAACTCCCATCGCCTCAATCGCGCGCACGAAAAAAACGGGAAGCAGCCGGGAAACGCAACCTAGGGGACTTGAATGAAAACCTGGAAATGGTTCGCGACCGCCAGCGCACTCGCGCTGTCGGTCGGCATGGCAACACCAACGCTCGCCGATGTTTCTATCGACGATGTCGTCAATGACGCCACGACGACAAATGACGTTGTAACTGCTGGCCTCGGCGGTCAGAATCAACGCTACAGCCCGCTGAAATCCATCAGCAAAGAAAACGTCGGCCAGCTGACGCCCGCCTGGGCCATGTCGCTTGGCGGCGAAAAGATGCGCGGCCAGGAAACTCAGCCGCTCGTCAAAGACGGCGTGATGTATATCACCGGTTCTTACAGCCGCATGTGGGCGATCGACGTCAAGACCGGCAAAGAAATCTGGCAGTACGACCATCGTTTGCCAGAAGGCATTCTGCCCTGCTGCGACGTTGTTAATCGCGGCGCTGCGCTTATCAACGACAAGGTGATCTTCGGCACGCTCGACGCCAAGCTTGTCGCTCTCGACCAAAAGACCGGCAAGGTCGTTTGGACCAAGGAAATCGACGACTTTAAAGGGGGCTACTCGTACACCGCTGCTCCGCTGATCGTGCCTTCGAAGGCGCACGGCCCGCTTCTCGTCACCGGCGTATCTGGCGGCGAATTCGGCATTGTTGGCCGCGTTGAAGCCCGCAAGGTCGACAACGGTGATCTCGTTTGGTCGCGTCCGACCATCGAAGGCCACGTTGGTATGCTCGGTGGCAAGCCTTCGACCATGACCGGTAAGGAAGGCGAGACCTGGAAGGGTGACTTGTGGAAGACAGGTGGCGGCGCCACTTGGCTCGGCGGCACTTATGACGCAGAAACCGGCCAGATTTTCGTTGGCACCGGTAACCCTGCACCGTGGAACAGCCACATGCGGCCCGGTGATAACAAATGGTCGTGCTCGCGCATTGCCATCGATCCGGAAACAGGCAACATCAACTGGGGCTATCAGACCACGCCGAACGACGGTTGGGATTTTGACGGCGTCAATGAAGTTGTCTCGTTCGACATGAACGGCGTCAAGGCTGCTGCAACAGCCGACCGTAACGGCTTCTTCTACGTCCTCGATCGCACCAACGGCAAATTCATCTCTGGAACCCCGTTTGTCGAAAAGATTACGTGGGCTAAGTCGATCGGCGCAGACGGCCGTCCGGTCTTCGATCCGGCAAACCGCCCTGGCAACCCGACGAAGTCGGCCGATGGCAAGAAGGGCGAAGAAGTTTTCGCTGTTCCGAGCTTCCTCGGCGGCAAGAACCATCAGCCGATGGCCTACAGCCCCGACACCAAACTGTTCTACGTTCCGGCCAACGAATGGGGCATGAACATCCACAACGAACCCGTCACCTACAAGAAGGGTGCCGCCTATCTCGGCGCGGGCTTCACGATCAAGCCGGTGTTCGAAGATCACATCGGCTCGCTGAAGGCGATTGATCCGGCGACCGGCAAAATCGTCTGGCAGAACAACAACCCGGCTCCGCTCTGGGGTGGCGTTCTGACAACAGCTTCGGGCCTCGTTTTCTACGGAACGCCTGAAGGCGACTTCAAGGCAGTAGACGCCTCGACGGGTGCTCCGCTGTGGAGCTTCAACACTGGCTCCGGCATTGTCGGCGCGCCGATCACCTGGGAACAGGACGGCGAGCAGATGGTCACGATCGTTTCCGGCTGGGGTGGCGCTGTGCCTCTCTGGGGTGGCGAAGTTGCCAAGACTGTCGCTAACCTCAATCAAGGTGGCATGGTCTGGACGTTCAAGGTGCCGAAGAAAATGGCAGCACAGTAAGACTGAAACTGGCTAAAACGCGTAGACCTCCCTTGGCGGGGTGGACCTGGCAACAGGTTCACCCCGCTTTTTTTTGCCGGAGAACCGGTGTTGTTAACGAAGTCATTGCTGCGTGTGCTAGACTCAAACGCACTCGGGCGATGGCTCTACATCCCGGCTCGGGGCGGAGGGTAATCAAGCGAGAGTGTCAACTACTATGCCTACGTTCTCCCTACCGTATTGGGCCATGCTTGGAATTCTGGTGGCGCTTCACATCGCCTTAGCTTTTCCCGCGGCCCTGGCCGAAGACGCCGTCGAAGTTGATACCGCGCTGATCTTGGCTGTCGACGTCTCAGATTCCGTCGATGCCAACCGTTATCAATTGCAGATGGAAGGTATCTCGCGCGCTCTTGAAGATGAGAGCGTCATCAACGCAATCACGGGCGGCCCAAAGGGCGGCATACTTTTGTCGCTCGTGTCATGGACCGATCACGCCGAAATGCAGCTGTCCTGGCAGTTGATTCGCTCCACTGACGATGCGCGCCGCATCGCGGCTTTGATCAGGGCGCTACCGCAGCGAACTGGTGAATACACGTGCCTGTCGCGCATGCTGGCAATGGTCAAGGAAAGCGTTGCGCCTGATGTTCCCGCGAAAGCAACGCGAGTCGTTCTCGATGTTTCTGGCGACGGCATCGACAACTGCTCAGAGCCCGCCAACACTGCTCGCGAGCGCGACGAGCTCGTGGCCATGGGTGTGACTATCAATGGCCTACCCATCCTGGTCAAAGGCGAGAACGACGTGGTCGGGTCCGGCGCCTATCGCGCACCAGGCTATGAACTAAAGGGACTTCTGGTCGGCGCCGGGTCACACCAGACAACCATGGAGGCTTGGTATCGTGACAACGTTGTCGGAGGTCCAACTGGCTTTCTCATTGCTGCCCAGGGTTTTGGAGATTTCGGCCGGGCCTTCCGCCAGAAGTTCATCACAGAGATCAGCGCAATTGAATAAATACGCTCTGCTGTCCCTTCTTTAAAAAAGGCGCCACGGGAGACCGGGTTCATTCGTGCCGGACAAGAGTGCTCCGGAAAGACGCTTCGCTCTTTTCCGGGGGCACCCCGGACGGGCCACAACGAGGTCCACTCACGGCATCAATTGACGCTTCATGAGGCTAACTCTGCTGATCACTTGCCGCCTCAAGTCCGGCACGAATCGTGGCTTCAGTGAGCCCGGGTGCACATAGTTCAATGAAGCGGTGTGCGTAGCCGCGAAGGTATGTCCCGCGCCGGATCGCAATGCGTGACGTGTTGATCTGAAAAAGATGCCGCGCATCGAGTAATCGCAGATGCGGATCGCGGTCAGCGTCAAAGGCCATGGAGGCGATGATGCCGATACCTAAGCCAAGCTCGACGTAGGTCTTGATGACGTCGGCATCGAGCGCCGCCATGACGATTTCTGGTTCCAGTTTGGCCTTGGCGAATGCCTCGTCGATGCGGCCCCGGCCGGTGAAACCTTGATGATAGGTGACGACGGGGAAATCTGTGATCGCCTCCAGCGTCAACTTCTTTTCGGCTTCAAGGGCGTGACCTTTAGGGATGATGACGCCATGATGCCATGAGTAGTAGGGAAATGCAGCCAGCTCTGAAACCTCCTGGAGCGCCTCTGTAGCGATACCGATGTCCGCCTGCCCATCCAGAAGCATCGAGACGATTTCAGTTGGGCTCGCCTCGTGCAGCACGAGATTGACTTTCGGAAACTGCTTTTTGAATTGGCTAACCACCTTCGGCAATGCATAGCGCGCCTGCGTGTGGGTTGTTGCGACGCTGAGCTGACCTTTGTCCTTGTTTGAAAACTGCTCACCAAGCTTTTTGATGTTCTGCGTATCGAGCAGAATACGTTCGACGATTCCCACTAATTCCTGGCCAGGTTCCGTCAAGCCGAGGAGGCGCTTGCCTTTGCGCACAAAGAGTTCGACGCCAAGCTCGTCTTCGAGATCCTTGATGTGTTTTGAGACGCCCGACTGGGATGTGAACAGCGCGTTCGCAACGTCGGTCAGATTGAAATTGCGCCGCACCGTCTCACGGATAATTTTGAGCTGCTGAAAATTCACGCCGCAAGTTCCTTCATGGTGTTTCGCTGAAGACACTGAGGCGGCGGCTTGCTATGCGCACGCGCTTCCCAGCCACAAGTTCGAGTGCAGCAATTTCGGCGGGTGTCAATTCGACCTCGAAATAGCCGGTCCGGCCTTCACGAGCGGTCCCGTTGCTGACGAGTTCGACCCGGGAGACGGCGCCACTTGCCAGGATGCGGTTCACCTTAGCTGAAATTCCGGCAGGCGCTTGGTCATCAGTTATGATTTCAGTGTCGTGTGGGCGGGTGTAAGCAACGACGGACTGGCCTTCCGAGAGGCCAGTCTGATTGTGGGGTAGCCGGTCCTCGCCAACGCGCACGTAATTGCCCTCGACGCGTCCCCTGAACTCGTTGACGTTGCCAATGAAGCTATAGGCAAACGAAGTGGCAGGCTCGTTGTAGATTTCATGCGGATTGCCAATCTGCTCGACGCGGCCCCTGTTCATAAGGACGACCCGGTCGGCGACCTCGAGCGCTTCTTCCTGGTCGTGCGTCACGAAGATCGACGAAATATGCAATTCATCGTGCAGGCGGCGCAGCCAGCGGCGCAGTTCCTTGCGCACCTTTGCATCGAGCGCGCCGAACGGCTCATCCAGAAGCAGCACCTGCGGCTCGACGGCAAGGGCACGGGCAAGCGCAATACGTTGGCGCTGTCCCCCGGAAAGCTGCGAGGGAAAACGGTTAGCAAGCCAGTCAAGCTGCACAAGGTCGAGAAGACGATGCACCTTATCGCGGATTACCTTTTCGCTCGGGCGTTCACCGCGTGGCTTGACACGCAGACCGAAGGCCACGTTCTCAAATACGCTCATGTGCCGGAAGAGAGCGTAATGCTGAAAGACAAAGCCCACTTGGCGATCTTTGACATGTTTCGCTGTCGCATCTTCGCCTGAGAGGCGAACGCTGCCGTAGTCTGCATTCTCGAGACCGGCAA
>JBEBJD010000336.1:0-1949 GCA_040080075.1 Hyphomicrobium sp.
CGGCAGCTACTATGGCCAACATCCGTCAGAATCTGTTTTTCGCCTTCATCTATAATGTTGCTGGCATACCGGTCGCGGCAGGAGTTCTGTATCCCACGTTCGGCATCCTGTTATCACCCGTCATCGCGGCAGCGGCGATGTCGCTGTCTTCTGTCAGCGTCATCGGCAACGCATTAAGACTTAGCCGGCTGAGGCTGTAGGGCTACGGAAATGAGAGCGGGACCGCGCACGCGACGGATGCATATCCTGCTCCAGTATATTGCCGTAGCAGCCGCGATTCACTTTGTTTGGGAAGTCCTGCAACTACCGCTCTACACAATCTGGACCGGCGCCAGCCTCCAGCAACAAGCCTTTGCCATCGTGCATTGTACCGCTGGCGATGCCCTGATCTCAGGTGCCAGCATGCTGTCGGCTCTGGCTCTAGCCGGCCGGCCGGCTTGGCCTGCTTCGGGAACTACACGAGTCAATTGTGCGTGCCTCGCGTTCGGCCTTGCCTACACTGTTTTCAGCGAATGGCTAAACACCAGCGTGCGCGCTACTTGGACCTATTCGGAACTGATGCCAACCGTTCCTGTGTTGGGTACGGGCGTTGCTCCGCTGCTGCAATGGATTGCTGTGCCACTTCTAGCTCAGACAATTGTGATCGGCTGGCCACAATCAGCAGACCGGAGAAAAGGGACCTGACCACAACCTTAACCGGTACAATGCAACGATTCAGGCGCGTAATTTGCGCGCCTGTAACTCACGCTCGACATGAGCGAGATCGTCATCGATCAGCGGTGCGTATTTTTCGCGAATGCGGCTGAACTCCTCCTGAACCAGCTCCAACTCTTCATCGGACATGTGATCGAGTTGAACCAGGCTGGTACGCGCACCCTCAACACCGCGCAGCAGCTCGTCGAGCTTCAATGCCACAATTCTCGTTTCCCGGTTTTGCGTATTTTGAATCAGGAAAACCATCAAAAATGTGACGATCGTCGTGCCGGTATTGATAAACAGTTGCCACGTATCTGAATACTGGAAGAGTGGCCCCGTAATGCCCCAGATGACAATGGTGAGCAACGCAAGCGTGAACGCCCAAGGCGAGCCGACGGCGTGCGAAGTGCGCTCTGCCAAACGGTGGAATAATTCTCTCATGCGCGGTTCCTTAGGGGTATGATCACATCACCATCATAGTATAAGGGAGCAAGCACAAAACCAAAGTTGCCGCCGGATACGTGGTTGTGCGCACTGCAGAGGCGAATGAAATCTAGCCGAGCGCCCTATAATTGAGGGAATTGGACGCCCGTTCTACACGCGATGGGTGGCGCCGCTCAGCGTGGCAGTGTGATTAGGAACTGCGAGCCGGCAAGACCCGCCGTCTCATACACTGCATCGCCCCCATGCCGTCTGGCAATTTGACGAACCAGCGTCAGTCCAAGCCCGGTACCACCACCTGTTGCCTCCCCCGCAGCTTTGCGGAACGGTTCAAAAACCGTATCGCGATCGCTGGCTGGAATCCCGCTACCGTGGTCAGCGACAACCAGTACGACCCGGCCGTGCTCCACTTTTAGTGTAACATCGATGGGCGGCTTTCCGTGACGCGCTGCATTCTCAAGGAGGTTTCGTATCATCCGCCGGATGAGCCGGGGGTCACCTTGTATAGACGCCGTCTCGCCATTTAGCTCGCAGCCCGTATAGCGCGCGCACTCTTCGGCGGCGAGCCCCAGGAGGTCGACCGTCTCACGCACATCCAACGCTTCGATGACGTCGAGGCGGCTGGATAATAGTATTTCTCCGACGAGTTGATCGAGTTCAGCAATATCGCGCTCCAAGTCAGCCTCGCGCCGGACGTCTGGGCCTTGCTTCAAGAGTTCGACGCCAAGCCGTATGCGCGACAAAGGAGTCCGCAATTCATGGCTGGCATTCGCCAGAAGCATACGATGCGCTCCAACGAGCGCTTCGATGCG
>JBEBJD010000070.1:0-9361 GCA_040080075.1 Hyphomicrobium sp.
CTGATTAACCTACGCAATCGTAGTAGCGGGCACGCCAATACCGGCTGCCCGTAACTTGCCACTTGCGATAGGAGTAGCTGCAGCCGGAACTGTTGCTGTCGAGATCGAGGTAGATACCGAATCCGTTACCGCCGCGGTTGCGATAGTTGTTGCCATAGCTGCGGTAATATTTGCGTGAGCTGTAGGAGCTATAGCCACTTCGATTGGAACTGCGGCCATTGTAGTGCTTGCCTCGATTGACGGGGCGGTTCGACAAATTATTGGTAATGGCGCTTTGACGATTGCCGCCATCACCGTTGCGGCGAATCTCTGCCTGGGCCACCGTTGCGAAGGTGCCCAACAGTCCAATAAGCGCGGCCGCAGCCGCAAATCTCAGTTTGGTTTTACGCATAGCTTCGTCCTTTCGGCATAAGTGGGGAGAGTGCCTGTGGAAATCCGGATGAGGCCTCACAGCGGTATGTTCCTAGGTGTGCTACCGGCGCTGCCTAAAGCTCACCTGGCCGTTGGAGAAATAACGCCAGGACGCGGGGTTGGTTCCAACCGGTGTCGAACCCGCCGCAAGCGTGCGGCAATGAATTCGTCGCGAACGATGATTACTGATTGTTGGAGATGCGCGGGCAAGCTTGCGCGCCGCTTTAAGGCGCGTTCCGCGCACTGCTCGCAAGAGAAGCAGCCGTTGCGATATGAGAAAGGGGAATCTCAAGATCGTACGTCAGCCCCTCGGGCGCAAAGTCGAACTTGGCAGGGCGCTCCGATGTATTAATGGCGCGTTCAAGAAGTTTTGAGCCAAATCCTTTGTGATCGGGCACCGCGATCACAGGTCCCCCCCGTTCCCGCCAGCGGAAATTTAATTGCGAAGCTTCCCCGTTTGGCTGCGTGCACGACCAGGTCACCGCCACTTTGCCGGTGTCGTTGGAAAGTCCACCATGCTTAGAGGCGTTGGTAGCCAGCTCATGGATGATGAGTGCAAATCCTTGCGTTGCGGACGGCGTCAGGATTATGCGCGGCCCCACGACCGTTACCCGGTCGGAAAAGCTCGTGAGTTCGGTACGTACAATATCCTCCAGCGGCGCGCCTTCGCCAAGTTCCACCGTTACAAGGGCATGGGCTTTGGCCAACGCCATGAGGCGGGCCGCGAGCACTTCCCGGGCTTTATGCATTGGCCGGTCGCCAGACAGTGTTCGATTGGCAATTGATAGGATGACGGCAATAAGGTTGCCGGTCCGGTGCTGAAGCTCTTTGGCAAGAAGCTTCTTATGTTCGTCATCACGGCTGCGTTCGGTGATATCAAAAAATGTCACGACGACGCCGTCGATGGTGTTGGCAATCGTGCGGTAGGGGCGAATGCGCATCAAAAACGTAGCGGAGAGGTCATTCAATACGACGTCCCGTTCGACAATCGATTGCGACGCCTGCACAGCTACGACGTCCCGCTTCAAGTCATCGTAGTCAATCAGGGTTACGATGTCCGTGATTGGGCGGCCTCGATCACTTTCTCGCAATGGAAAAATGCCGGTGAGGGCTGGCGTAAAGTGCCGGATGCGCAAATTGTCATCGAGAAACACGGCCGCGATCTGCGTTGAATCGAGCAGGTTTTTGAGGTCGCTGTTCAAGCGCATCATCTGGTCGTTCTTGCTCGAAAGTTCGCTGTTGACCGTCTGGAGTTCCTCGTTGATCGACTGCATTTCTTCCTTAGCAGTTTCAAGTTCCTCATTTGAAGATTGCAGCTCTTCATTCATGGACTGGAATTCTTCCGTCGCAGACTTCATTTCCTCCGCTGTGACCTCAAGCTCATCGCTGGCCGAACGGAGCTGACTGCGGGTTATGGACAGTTCCTTCTCCAGGGCCGTATTCGCCCCGGGGTTTAGGTCTGCAGGCAAGCTGGGCGAGTGCGTGCCAGTGAGAGGTGACGTGTCACGGAAAGCCACCACACAAATGCCGGCTGGCTTGGTGCCGGTATCAGCGATTGGCTCGACAATTAGGGTAAGTGCCCGGATGTTCCCCTCAATGCGGATCGAGAGGTTTTCGGTTACAATTGTCTGTTGGCTGGTAATCGCCAGCTGTACGGCGGCGCGGACCGGAGGTCGTAGAGTTTTGAGCAACATGCGAAACAGATTTAGGCTTGCGATACCGCTGGAAGGTTCGAGGTAGTGCCGTGCCTCGCTGCCGGAAAAGCGCAGTATTTCATGGTCGTGGCCAATCACGAAGTAAGCCGGCGCATAGGTTTCCATGACACGCCGGACACCGCTGTTGATGCGTTCATCAATTGGAGTGGACGCCGCTCGGGCGCTGGCGATCTGATTTGGCGCGTGCGAAAGGGTAGTAGGAGACTGGTACGCAGGTGGCACGCTGCGATGTCTGTCGTTGCGTTTGAGAATGCGATGTTTCTTATCGAGCACAGAAAACAAATGACCGTAGCGGCCAATGCCTTCCGACGGCCCGAGAAAAAGCGTACCATTCTGGCTAAGGGCGAAGTGGAATGTCTGAATCACCCGGCCTTGCAGGTCGTTATCGAGATAAATGAGAAGGTTGCGGCACGAGATAAGATCCAGCCGCGAGAAGGGCGGATCCTTGACGAGGCTATGGGCCGAGAACACGCACAACTCACGGATTTCTGGAATTGCGCAGTAATCTGATCCGTCTTTGATGAACCAGCGCTTGAGTCGCTCGGGGGACAGCTTTATGGCACTCTCCCGGTAGCGGCCGGTGCGGGCTACTTTCAGGGCATGGACATCGATATCTGTCGCAAATATCTGGATGTCTATACTCGGCGCATCCTCCAGTTCGCTCAGGGCTTCTTTTATCAGAATGGCTATGGAATAGACTTCTTCTCCCGTCGAACATCCAGCGATCCAAATCCGTACTGTGCCGTCTTTTTGTTTTGCGGCGAGCATGGGCCGGATTGCGAGCATCTTCAGTGCTTCGAAAGCTTCGGGGTCCCGAAAGAACTCAGTTACTCCGATCAGCACTTCGCGCAGGAGTGCGCCGGCTTCATCGGTATGAGTTCTCAGACGCTCAATGTAGGCGTCCGCTGTCTCCAGCTGGAGCACTTGCATGCGCCGTTTCAGGCGGCGGATCAAAGTCGCTTCCTTGTAGCCACTGAAATCGTGTTTAACGCCCGCCTGCAAGAGGGCGGTGATTTGCGGAAGCCGCTCTTGAATATCCTTGCGCGTTCCGTCCCTGTCTTTCTGCAGATCCGCGGCGCAGATGTGACGGGAATACTCAATTAATTTGCTTGGTATGTCCTCGACCGGCAGAACGTGATCGACCATCCCCGTTTCTGCAGCGCTATTGGGCATGCCGCTCAATGCATGGTGGTCGAACTCGGCTTGAGCGAACGTCAGCCCGCCATGTTCTTTGATTGCCCGGATGCCTGCTGAACCATCGCTGCCGACACCTGAGAGAATAATCCCTATAGCGCAGTCGCCCTGATCTTCAGCAAGGGAGACAAAAAAGGAATCGATGGGCCGGCGATGCGGCCGGTCCGGCGCGGGCTTCTGGAGGCGCAGAATGCCAGCCTCGATGGTAAGTGTTGCATCAGGCGGCATAACATAGACATTGTTGCTGCGGACCGCGATGCCGTCGGCAGCGGTTATGACCGGCAATGGAGAATTTGCGCCGAGCAACTCGACCAAAAGACTTTTATGGTCGGGTGCTAGATGCTGCACCAGCACAAACGCCATTCCTGGCTCCGGAGGCATATTGCCAAGGAACGTTTTGAAGGCCGCGAGGCCTCCGGCAGATGCGCCGATGCCAACGATCAGCGGGTGCATTGCGGTGTCCGGCATTTTGCTGAATTGTCCTAAGTAGAAGTATCAACATCTAGCATGATCTCCAGGGTGCAAGTATTTTTGATGGGTTTGCGTAGTGTGATCCTTTTGTGCGCAAAAATTGCCGCCAATTTGCAGTTGGTTCCCGGTGGTAGCCGGTCTAATCAATGGCTCCAGGCCCGGTACTAGCCCTCAGCTCGGCGCCACGACTGAAGTGGTAGCTTGCTTTTCAAAGAATCTTTCCGTTTTTCCAGTTCATTGCGATTGAGAAGGCCGCTTTGGGTATCTGCGAACCCAACAACAGAACTCGCGTTGGCCGTCGCATAGTGAAGGGCCTCGCCTGGTTTCATCCCACTGGAAAACATTAGGGTAAATGTCGAAGTAAACGCATCGCCTGCACCAGCAGTGCCCACGACGTTAGTGGAAATCGAAGGACAAAAATCGATCTCTGCCCCTGTAGCTGCATAGGCTCCATACTTTCCGTCCGTCACGAGAATGCATTGCGGACCAAGCGAGAGAAGAGCTTGAAAAAAATGCGGTAATGTCATCTCGAATCCCGAAGCCGAGAGGCTGCGTCTCATCAGCTCTGGCGGTTCCCCTTTGGTGACCGGCACGGACTTTCCAATTAATTTGGGCTGATGTGCCACAAGTAGTGGCAGCAGCGCCGCCGCTTCTTCGCGGTTCATCGACAGAAGTGAGATATTTGCGAGAGCCTTCTGGAATGCGTGGCCGCGCGCGGTAAGCTGACGGATTCCTGGATTGGCGGCAACAAAGGCCCCGCATGAGGCGGCGCGGTCTACGATTTCAGGAAACACATCGGCCGAGCGGTCACTGAGGCCGGTGATATAGACGATATCTTGAAAAAATCCGCCATCGCGCAATTCACGGTCAGGCAAATCTTCTAGTTGCAGCAGGCTGTTGGCGCCGCGAAAGGTGAAAATGGCGGCATTCCTTTCGTGCGCCGAGATCAAGACAGAAGCGCCGGTGCCCATGGCCGCCGTCTCGGCAATCAGGTCTTGTGAAATCCCTTCGGCCTGCAACACGTCGCGAATGGCGCGAGCGCGGGAATCTTGACCAAGTTTTACAAGAGTCACAACTTGACATCCAAGCCGGCCGAAAGAGACGGCTGTATTGATGGCCCCGCCGCCGGCGTGGGTCGATATTTCGGAAGCTTCCGTCTTGCGTCCCTCTTCCAGGAGCAGATACGCGCGATCGGCATTGTTCATGCTCATGCGCTCAATCAACTCATCATCGATGACCGCAATCGTGTCGATCATGGCACCGCCGATCGTCAGCACCTTTTTACCCGCTTCCGGCTCGCAGCCTGCCGGCTTCATGTCCGGCGAATGAAGACGCTCGTCAAAGAGAGCGCAATCATTCCAAGCGAGAACCAGAAAAGTGCCTTAGCCAAAGGGGCTGCAGTTCCAGCCGCTCCGCCAAAACCAAGCAGCGCCGCAATTAATCCAATGATAGCGAACGTTGCCGCCCAATGTGTGAGCTTGCCCATGAGGTTCTTTCGACAAAATATTGAGTGCCAATGACTGCGGTAACGCGCATCGGGGTCAATAGTTCCCGATGAACTCATGACGGCAGTCACTGCCAAAGGTGAGGCTGCTAACCTGGGTTCGAATAGACCGTGCTGTTGCTGCCATGCACCGTTGAATTGGGGCGGGAGTAAAAAGGCCACCCAGTGGGAACCGTATCATACCCTCGAGCGTTAACAACCTCGGGATAAAGCGTGTGTCATGCAGGCAGCCCATGACATGCCAAAAAAATTGGCGGATTGGAGTGGGCGAACAATGCCGTGGAGGAAACGCCTATTTGAGGCCGGGTCAGCGCCACCCTGGGACAACGAAAACCCTATTCGGGAAGAAGTGTTTGGGCGCGAGCGGCTGGAGGAACACGGTGAAAGCCTTGCGAATGCCCAGCTCGTTTCAGAATATCCCACGTCTGTTACGAGCTTGCACGTGCGGCTAGCTCAGAATGAGCAGGAATTGCTGGCGGCCCATCGTGTCATCGCGATGGCAGTTGCGGATGGCCGTTCAGTTTCGCCAGGCGCGGAATGGCTGGTCAATAACTCCCACATTGTCGAAGAACAGATCCGGGACGTGCGCAAAAACCTGCCCCCTGCCTATTATCGCCAGCTTCCAAAATTGGCCGGCGGGCCGTTAAAGGGCTATCCTCGCATTTTCGGCGTGGCATGGGCCTTTATTGCCCACACCGACAGCCGCTTCGATTATGAGATGCTCCTTGCCTTCGTTGGCGCCTATCAACGAATACAACCGCTCACAATTGGCGAGTTGTGGGCCATTCCCCTGACGCTACGGCTCGTCTTCGTTGAAAATTTGCGGCGTGCAGCTTGCCGCATCGTGATCAGTCGCGAACAACGCAAGATGGGGGACGACCTAGCCGATCAAATTGCCAGCAACCCGCAAACGGCGAGTGCCGTGCTTCAGCAGGCTTGTCTCGCCGGCAACGACGGTGCACTCAAAGCCGCCTTTGTGGTGCAACTTATCCACCGGCTAGGCGATGGTCTTGGCGAGGTCAGCGAAGCTCGAGAGTGGTTGCGCGATCAGCTGAGCCGCCTGGGTACCACTCCAGATGAAGTAGTGCATCGGGAACACCAAAGTATCGGAGCCACAAATAACAGCGTGCGCCACATCATCCGCAGCATGCAGGTGATGCCGGACGTGGACTGGGCCCGCTTCGTCGAACGGACCAGTCTCGTCGACGTCGAATTCAACAGGAACCCGGCGTTTGCCCGGATGGATTTTGCAACACGCAATTCCTATCGCGATGTGATCGAGAAACTAGCGCGCCGGTCTCCAGTCCCAGAAGTAGGCATCGCGCGGCAGGCCGTCGAGATGGCAGCGGTAGCTGCAGAGCACAACAAGGCGCGCGAGCCGGGTCACTTCCTTCTCGGAAAAGGCTACAGCGAACTTAAGGTAAAGATCGGTTTCCGGCGGCAGACTCGCGATACACTGGCGGCAATCACACAAAACGGCGGACTACCAGGCTATATCGCCAGCATTTGTGTCCTTGCCGGTGCACTGCTAGCTTTGCCGGTCCTCGCACTTGTTGGGCAGAATGTTTCGCTCGCATCCATAGGTGTTCTAGTCGCCGCTGGACTGTTCCCAGCAATTGATCTCGCAATGGCCATCATTAATCAGGCCATTGCCCACGAAATCAAACCGCGCATCATTCCTAGTTTAGAGCTCAAGGGCGGGGTTCCTGATGATGCACGCGCGCTAGTCGCCATCCCCACACTGCTATCCGACGACGCCAGCATTGACGAAATGATCGGGCGGCTTGAGATCCACCACTTAGCAACCCAACAGCAGAACGTATTTTATGCCCTTGTCACCGACTGGACGGATTCTAAGTTCGAAATATCAGATCGTGACAGTGCGTTTTTGCGGCGAGCCAAAGATGGCATCGCTAAACTCAATCAACAGCACAAAATTGATCCCGATGATCAAGACCGGTTTTATATTTTTCATCGGCGCAGGCAGTGGAACCCGCGAGAATGCTGTTGGATGGGATGGGAGCGTAAGCGTGGAAAGCTACATGAGCTGAACCGTCTGCTGCGCGGTGGCGCCGGCACTGCTTTTCAAACGAATGAGGAAGGCACGATAACCTACCCTGAAGCAATTTCTTACGTCATTACGCTCGATTCGGACACGCGTCTGCCGCGCGATGCTGTCCGCCGTCTGATCGGTAAGATGTTGCACCCACTCAACAAGCCTGTCTTCTGCCCGAAGGAGCAACGCGTTGTTGATGGATATGCGCTGCTTCAGCCCCGCATCTCGCCAAGCCTTCCAACGGAGCATGATGCCAGCTTGTTTCAAAAGCTCTTCTCCACCGCAGGCGGAATAGATCCATATGCGGGGGCCGTCTCTGATGTTTATCAGGATCTGTTCGGTGAAGGGTCATTCGCGGGTAAGGGCATTTACGACATTGACGCTTTTGAGGCTGCGACAGAGGGCCGGTTCCCAGAAAATTTAGTTCTTAGTCACGATCTCCTCGAAGGGCTTTATGCCCGGGCAGGATTAGCGACGGACGTGGAAGTTATCGAAGAGTTTCCCGGTCGCTACGATGTGGCGCGCGCGCGCGATCACCGTTGGACCAGGGGCGATTGGCAACTTCTGGCGTGGATCATGACAGGCCGGGCCAATTCCAGCCACTTGCTGGCCCGCGACGGATATGACGGCGTGACGGCGCTAGGCCGGTGGAAGCTGACAGATAACCTCCGGCGGTCGTTATCACCGGTCGCGATTGTTATAGCGCTAGTCATTGGCTGGCTCCAACCATTGAACGCGGCGGTAATTTGGACGGCGTTTATTGCGATGGCAATCGGCGTTCCTGCATTTCTCGCGATTGCGGCAAGCCTTGCTGGATACGGAAAGAGCACGACCGTCAGAAGCCATTTTGCTGCTCTCGCTCGCGATGCAAAATTGGCGGCATTTCAATCAACGCTGCAACTAACGCTGACTGCCGATAAGGCTTGCGTCATGGCGGACGCAATTGTGCGAACGCTATACCGGCTGTTTGTCAGCCGCAAGAATTTGCTCGAATGGACGACGGCCGCGCAGTCAAAATCGATGGCCGCCGTAACGGTGAAATCTTACTATCTCCGAATGCCTGGGGGCGTGGCCGTAGGGCTGATCGCGCTTTGTATCGTGGCGCTATATGGATCCGGCGGGATTGTTATTGCGCTACCCGTCACCGCGCTCTGGATTGCTGCTCCAGCAATTGCCCAGTGGGTTAGTTTCAAGCCGGATGGCAAACAACGCGAAGTATTGACACCAAAAAACAGCACGAGGCTGCGATCAATTGCACGCAGGACGTGGACCTACTTCGAAGAATTCGTGACCGAGGAAGGCAATTTCCTGCCACCTGATAATTTTCAGGAGACGCCACGGCGAGTTGTTGCGTACCGCACCTCTCCAACCAACGTTGGACTTTATTTGCTCTCGACTGTCAGCGCATACGATTTCGGATGGATATCGGCACTGGACGCTGCCGAGCGTCTGGAGCAGACGCTGAGAACGCTCGGTCAATTGCCGCGCTTCAAGGGACACTTTTATAATTGGTATGACACCCGGTCGCTGGCCATTCTTGAACCAGCCTACATATCCACGGTTGATAGCGGCAACTTGGCGGGCCACTTGCTCGCAGTTGCAAGTGCCTGCAGGGAGTTGGCGGATGCCACTGGCCACAACAAGGCCGCCTCAGCAGGTTTTGCCGATAGCGTCACAATACTGAAGGAGGCGTTGTTGCCGTTAGCGTCTAATGCCGCTCTTGCCGAGGCAATGAGCGGGCTGAAGACGGGCGGGCAAATGGCTCCGGTTGGCGGGGAGGATGGCACTGAGCAAGAAATCGGCTGGGCTACAGTTCGAAACCGTTCTCTCAAAATTTCTGAGCTTCTGGCTCATACGGTTGCATCGTCTGCAGCCAACCGGTGGGCTGGGGGCGCTTTAAGAACTGCCGAAAGCCATTGGCGTCATGAACAATTGGATGCAGCAGAGTTGCGTTCTTTGCGCCGCCGCCTGACGGCCATTGCCGATTCTGCCAGCTATATGGCTCTGTCG
>JBEBJD010000120.1:0-9338 GCA_040080075.1 Hyphomicrobium sp.
GTGTTCAGACGATCGGAACCGGGTGCCGAATGGAGCAAGACGCGCCTCTATCCATGAGCGCGAGAGCGGATGGATGCGTAAAACTACAGGTGTTGCAAACTTTGATCCTAAACAAAGTCTCGCAACATCCCCTGACCAATAGTGATCTGGTATGCTGCATACGCAGTGGCGGCTTGGCACAAAATTGGGTGGCGGGCAGCAGGTGCTATGGGCGTGCACAAAACGGATTTAAGGCGAGGCAGAATTGATGGACATGCACGGCAAAATCAAGAACACGCACCTCAACCCGCCATGGTTCGGCGCCTCAATTTTTAGGTTTGGTGGTCAACTTGCCATCTGCCTTTTTTCCGCATGGATGGCAGCAGCCGTTCCGGCGGCCTACGCCCAAGATGAACCCCCAAGCGAGGAAAAGATTAAAGAAGAAAAAATGCGAGAGGCCGTGTCGAAGGTGCCCAATGTCGGCAATGGCCTGGAGCTGAGCCGCAAGCTGTGCACGTCGTGTCATCTCATTGGCGAGCCGCCCAATGCCCCCACTCCGGCGGACGTGCCAAGCTTTGCCCGCATTGCCAACCGGGCAGAACAATCGCAAGAAAAACTGGCCAATTGGCTGATGGCACCACATCAGCCCATGCCCGACCCGCACTTATCGCGTAACGAGATTCGCGATCTCGCAGGGTACATCTTATCGCTAAGAACCGGGCAGTAGGGGTGCACACCTACTGCAAGTTTCCGCAGAAGCGCTGGATGCGCGTGCAGGCTTCTTTCAACGCTTCCGTTGAGGTGGCGTAGGAAATCCGGAAGGACGGGGAGCCAGCAAAGGCCGCGCCGTGCACACAGGCCACGCCCTCTTCTTCCAGGAGGGCTGTGACAAAATTCTCGTCTGTATTGATGGCGGTGCCCTTCGCGCTGGTTTTGCCAATCAAGGCTTTACAGCTTGGATAGACGTAGAACGCGCCTTCTGGGTTGGGGCACTTGAGGCCGTTGGCCTGGTTGAGCATCGACACCACGAGATCGCGGCGGCCCGCAAACACAGTGTTATTTTTCGCAATGAAATCCTGGGGGCCATTGAGCGCTTCGACCGACGCCCACTGCGTAATCGACGACGGATTTGAAGTCGACTGCGATTGCAGTTTCGACATGGCCTTAATCAAAATTTCGGGGCCCGCTGCGTAGCCCATACGCCAGCCTGTCATACAATAAGCCTTCGACAGCCCGTTCATGGTCAGCGTGCGCTCATAGAGGCCAGGCTCGACCTGGGCAGGCGTGAAGAACTTGTGACCGTCGTAAAGCAGGTGTTCGTACATATCGTCGGTAAGAACCCAGACATGGCTGTTCTTCTTGGTCATCAGCACATCGGTCAGCGCTTTCAACTCCGCGCGCGAATAGGCTGCGCCCGTCGGGTTCGACGGCGAATTGAAAATGAACCACTTGGTCTTTGGAGTGATAGCCTTATCGAGAACCTCGGCATTCAGCCGGTACCCATCTTCCAAACGCGTTTCAGCAAATACTGGAGTACCGCCGCCAAGCAGAACAATGTCGGCATAGGACACCCAGCACGGCGCAGGCATCACCACTTCGTCACCAGGGTTGAGGGTCGCCAGCAGGGCGTTGTAGAGCACCTGCTTACCTCCGGTGCCGACGGAAACTTGGGATGACTTGTAATCGAGTTGGTTATCGCGCTTGAACTTGGCCACGATGGCCGACTTCAGTTCGGCGATGCCATCGACGTCGGTATATTTGGTTTTGCCCTCGTCGATAGCGCGCTTGGCGGCGTCCTTGATGTTCTGTGGCGTATCGAAATCGGGCTCGCCCGCAGACAGCGAGATGATGTCACGGCCTTCAGCTTTGAGCTGCCGCGCCTTCATTGAAACGGCGATGGTCGCAGAAGGCTGGATTCGGTTGAGACTGTCGGCGATAAAGCCCATGGCGCAGAAGCTTTCGAAAAATATTCGTCGGACTACTTTTGTTGCAACGCAACACCAAAGCGGGCGGAAGCTAAGCCCGCCGTTATCCAATTTCAATTGTAAAATGGGCCTAACTGTTAGCCCCACACAGTAAGATTGGCGCCGTTATAGGACGCCTGACGGGCCTAAAGCCCGCTATGCCGCACCGCCGCAAACACGCGTGGCGCATCTATCACATGAACGTACTGTTATGGAATAACCCGGAGTTTGCCACAATCCAGGCCTGCCTGCGCCACACGAACCCGTTGTTCTACCTCCCGGATCACACCGGACAAACTGAACCGGAGGGAGAACATTTACGCCATGACCAAGAGTTCGAATGCCAACCACACGAAACGCTTTGTAACCGACGCCCTGGCTGGCCTCGGGGTGTTTGTCTTGATCACGACGATGGTGGCCGGCAGCGGATCATTTGCGGCCACTTTGACCCTTGTCGAGAACGAAAACATGAATTATTCCATGGCGAACGCGGCAGGCAACGAGCATTCCATCGTTGTTCTCGGTATCGTATTTTCGGTCCTATTTGCCTTAAACGCAGCTTTCTTCCGCCATCTCGGGCGGGCTTACACAGGCGCTTCGCGCCGTAAGTAAGAATGCCGCTTCGCGCCGTAAGTAAGTGCGCCGATTCGCGCTGTAGGCAGGAATGACAGCCCGGCTGGTCCAGTTTCATTAAACTACCGTAAACTCTCTTAACCGGTACAATTCCGGTACGTTTAGTGAAGCAGGGCCTGGAAATTTGATCTGGAATGGCTTATTTGAGCGCCACACATGCCGAGGGAGGCGACAAAGCTATGATACGGACGGTCAAGTCAAAATCGGCAATGGCGATGCTGTCGCTGGTTCTCGCGGCCGGCCTATCGTCCAGTTACCTCAATGCCGACTTGGCCATTCAGAGCGGTTTTGATTCACTCATCGCCGAACGCGAAGGCCTCCCCCACACAAAAGCCAGTCTTGTGGCCGGTTCAGAAGATTACTGGTTGCGTCAGCCGGCTGGCCAAGATGGTACCGGCACGGGCCAACTTGAACGCGTAGTTTGGAATGGCCCCGTGGCAGCCGGCGGCACACTGGTCATCGGCAGCGGATCATCACGCAAAGAATTCGAAGTCCTTTCCGTTGAACCATCGGCAGAGTCGACAGCAACACGCATTGATATGAGCAATTCGGCCCCTGCTCCCATGCGGGTCAAAGCGCGTGACGGGCATGACGTGACCGCACCCGATCTGTGGCTAGAGTTGACGCCGCCCTCAGCATCAACGGCATCATCCGCGGCGGCATCCGCGGTTGGACACACGCTTTAAGAAGAATTGACCCCTGGAGTCGAGCCGGTTTTGATTGAATCGCGGAGAGACCCTCGCGTGACCGATCCACCCTTGCGCTCAACGCCTATTGCCATGGTAGGATGGGACGAACAATCAGGCTGGCACCGGCGCCGCTTTGCTCGCCCATAGGAGTACGGGGACATGAGGCTTAATCCACCGACCATCGTCATTTTCTTGATTTCATTCTTGCTGGCATCACTCGCCTTGATCACGAAGCTCGGCTTTATCCCAGTACCCCGCTACCTGCCGCACCAGGAATTCTGGCTGGCGATCACTGCCTACTTCACGTTGATGGTGGGCAACCTCGTCAACGGTCTCTAAGCTGCGCGCTCCGGTTCCGCTATGCAGGGCGAGGGTGCTGGAAAGGCGAGCGAGAGGCGGCGCTGGCACCCTCTACCAGGCAATTGGCTTGTTATCGCGAAAGAAGCCACCTGAAGGGCCGCTATCGGGTAATGTTGCCAGCCACACCGGGCAAGCGGCCCCCTCCTCCACCGGGCGGGTGGCATCGGGTCCGCCAAGTTCCGTCTTGACCCATCCAGGACACACGGAGTTGACCTTGATATTTGCGCCAGCTACTTCCGCAGCCGTGATGCGCGTCAAAGCATTCAAGGCCGACTTTGACATCCGGTAGGCGGGAAAGCCACAGCCCATATCGCTGAGTTGGCCCGCCCCCGACGACAAGTTGACGATGCGTCCATAGTTATTTTCGCGCATCAATGGAACACACGCCTGAATGAGCCGCAGTGGGCCCAACACATTTGTCTCAAAGGTCGTCATCGCAGTCGCACTAGTGAGGCCGGATAACTTCGCTTCAAACCCCCCGGGGCCATCGATTAACACTGCCGCGTTATTAATCAGAATATCGCAGCGCCCAAACATTTTCGCGACTTCCGCCAGGGCGCGGGCCGGGCCTGCATCGGTGGCCACATCAAGTTCAACAACTGGAACCTCCAGACCTTCCGACAGAAGCGACCCCGCAGCGGCCTGGCCTCTGCCAATATCGCGTGCTCCTAACACGGCGACCACACCAAGCCGCGACAACTGACGCACAATTTCGAAGCCTATCCCGCGATTGGCTCCTGAGACGAGTGCAATCCTAGTTTCAGCCATGACCCATCCCTTGCGCTCACAATCGCGCACAGCAGTCCGCCTGCGCCAACGCACTGCTTGAAACGGTCAGACTAAGGCTATCTGACATCTTCCGCCATCCCATGGCTCCGGAAACTCTTAAGCCGGGACTGAACCCACCCCATGCCATTCCACAGCGCAAACGGTAGGCCCGAAAGCATGACTTTTATGAAGCGGATATCCTGGAAGTCGCCGTTCAGAGAAAATCTCGGCAATGCCGTGAGGTATTGGGCGTGCTGGGTTTGAATGAGCCCCTTTTGCGTCGTGACCGCAGTTGCCAGTCCGATTTCTTTAGCCAGTCTGAACTCGCGCGGTCCTGCGGAGCGCTCATCGCCATAGGGAAAGCTAAAATGGCGGCAAGGCTGTCCCAGCTCCTGTTCAATCCGTGTTGCCCCGAGCCGAATTTCATCGCTTGCATCCGCATCGCTTAGTTTGGCGAGTGCATAATGATTGACCGTATGCCCGCCAATGGTGACCAATGGATCGGATGCAAGCTGACGGAGTTCGTCCCATGACATCACCAATTCCCGGCAGCGCTGGCTCGGATCATATCCGTTCATTTTGGCTAGTTCAGCCACCACATCGCGTGCCTTGCATTCGGGCAGACCTCGCAGCCACCAGTAGATCTTGTCGAATGCCATATCTTTTTCGACCGCAGTGCTCGTTGCGAACGTCTCTTCTGTCCCATTCATGTTGAGGATGATCTTGGGGGCCCGTGCGATGGCCGCCTCTAACGTCAGCCACCACAGATCTCCTTCGCCATCTGCAAACGACGAAGGCACGTAGATCGTAAACGGCACACCGAGGCGCTTGAAGATGGGATAGGCGAAATCGCGATTGTCGCGATACCCATCATCCAATGTGAAGCACGCGAAGGGGCGGTGACCGTGTTGATTTTTCAGCCGGGTGGCCGCTTCATCAAGTGAAACGCAGTCAAAACCCTCGCTCTTGACGTGCGCAATCACCTCTTCCAAAAACTCTGGAGTGACACGCAAGATGCGATTGGGCTCGAAGTCGCCAGGATCACCGGGCCGCACATGGTGCAGCATGAAAATGACGCCCCTTCCGCGCGTTAATGGCGCAACAAGGCGATCGGTCTTTGTGTAGTGCAGCACCGATAACGCGGCGCCAAATAGATTGGCTCTTTTGCGTGCCATAAATTGATTGCGTCCAACGAGTTGCGGACCGCCCGAGACGGGCGCGAAGCGTTAGCAACGCACGTGCCATGCCGCGAGCCAAGGGCCGGCGTTAAACCAGCCGAGCAGCAAGATTTATGCACATGGCATTGCGTGCTTTTGGGACACCACGACGCTGACGGGGTTAAAGACGCGCGGAGACTGGCGCCGCCGGACCGAAGTTGGGGCGCACAATGCGGCCAATTCCGCTCGCTGACCCCGAGGCAACAGGCCGTTCAAACTGTATAAGTTCAATTTCGGCCACCTCAAAACCAAGGAACATTTCAGTCAACTCGCCCGCCCCAGATTCCGCAACCACACTGGCGCGGCGCTTGGGTTCGCTCAATGTAATTCCGGCATCAAACCGGCCCTCAGTCGCTTCAAACAACTGCCGCCCATCTTCGAATGGGCACGCAACGATAATGTGCTCGTAGGCCTCATCGAGGGCATCAAGCAGCAGATTAAGTTTCTGTGCGTCCCCAATGGCAGGCATCTGGGCCGACGAGGTGCCAGACGTTATGATATGCACGTCTGTACCGGGCACTGCGCGAATGGTGTCCTCGAAGGTCGAACGCCCATCGAGCAACCCTGCTAGGCCCGGATCCGGATTCAGGCCAAGACTGGCAACAATACTGGGGCTGCTCAGCGCCCAGTCGATAACCAACACGGCCTTATCCTTGGCTGAAAGCGCTCTAGCGAGAGCTAGAACTTCAGGTCCTGGTGGCAAAGCTGCACCGGCGGCCGCGACCAGCGTGCGGAACCCTTGCGGCCCCTTAGCCACCGTCAGCAAACGTTGGCAAACAACATCAATCGATGAAACCTTGCCCGCCCCCGATAGTGGGATAATAGGCTCAACGGCACCTTTGAGGTTAGGCATTGTTGCACCGTTTGGGACTGTGGCAGCCGTCGATGGTGCGGAAAGTGCTGAATTGGGATCGGCCCGCAGCTCAGGCGCCCGTCGATCGCCACCAGGGCCGCGGCGTTGATTACCTTCGAAAGAGGGCACCGGCGCGGCTGGACGGCGCGCGCCGGTGAGCAGCCCCTTGGTCACGACAAGAGCGAGGGCAAGAAGCAGCGTCGCGGTCGAGACGAGGAGCGCATTGGCAAGTTTCTTCGGTGACACCGGCACACTCGAGGGCCGGGCGCGTGTAATGATCTGGGCTTCAACACCAACGGAGCGGCTATCAGCCTTTACTCTATTGGCTTCGAACTGGGCTTCGAGCCGTTCAAGTTCGCCGCGCTTAGACTTGGCCGTTGCCTCGAGGGTACGAAGCTTCACTCCATCGGGGCTGGCCGTCACAACCCGCGCCTTCACCTCGTTGAGGCTCTTGGTGATGCTGTCTTCGCGCAGCGCCGCGATCTTGGCTTCCTTATCAATGCCGTCTGCGATCTTTGCGATTTCGGTCGAGATCTGGCGCCGCAGTCCCGCTAGATCAGCCTCAAGCTTGCGGCTGACCGGATGCCCCGGAAGATTGGCGACGGCGTTCTCCGACATCTGCCGCTCTAGCCGCACGCGCTGTTGGATAAGATTTTGAATGAGAGGCGATTTCTGAACATCTGGCAGAGCTTCAGCGCTTCCAACTTTGACCATCTCGCGCGACGACTTGAGGCGCGCATCGGCCTCACTGCGCGCTGCCTTTGCCTTGATCAGTTCGGCGGTCAGTTCGCCAAGCTGCTGCTCGTTTAGTCCCGTGGCCTGCTGGCCACCTTTGAAAATATTGGCCTCGCCCTTGAACCGCTCTACGTCCTGGTCGGCGGCGCTGACTTCCACTTTGAGCTGGGCGATCTTCGGAGCAAGGACCTGCTGCACCTGCTCTGTCTCTGCCATCGACTGCGATGCCAGATTCTCGCGATAGGTTTCTGCTACGCGATTGGCAATGTCCGCTGCCAGATCGGCGTCATTCGACGTAAACCGGATGCCGATGAACCGGCTTTCCTTGGGTGAATACACCTCAAGCCGTTTGAAGTATTCACTCGCCACACGATCTTGTTCTGTTTCGCCCGGCCGCGGTGCACCAATGCCCGCCATGCGAAGAATGGCAGAGAGCTGATCGGGCGAGCCCAGAAAATTGTTGAACTCGACCTTGGTGGCCAGATTCATGTCCTTGGCAATGGTTGCGGCAAGATCTGGTGACAGAAGGGCACGCACGTGCGTGTTGACCGCTTCTTTATCCATGCGCACGTTGACGCTCTCGGGAGAACCGCCATCGCGCTTGGGGTCGAATGGGTTTCCAGCCCCCTTGGCAATAATGGCAAGCTGGGCTTCCGACTCGAAGCTCGGCGCCTTCATTGCTGACACGGCATAAGTGAGACACCCAGCCAGCGCCGACCAGATGATGATGCGTGGCAGTTTGCGCATAACACCACGAATGAGTTCGCTTCCGTCAATCTGATCGGGGGGAGACTGAGGACCGGCGCGCATTGACCAAACCTGAAAAGAGCTGTGAAGCAGTGTCCCTATTTAGAACGCTCAAAGTTAAGCAAATCCTTAATTGTCCCAAAAAAATGCTTTCGGTCAGCTTTTCTTAACTTGGTCCGCCTAAGCTCCCTACCAACAGGTTCAGTGAAACGGGTACTGGAAGTCTATGCTTATGCGCCGCCGCTCTGGATTGGCTTTGATCTTTGCCGCAATCGGGGCCACTCTTGCCGGGTGCGCTGAGAACCCGTCGGCCGGCGCCATCGAATCCTCGATCTTTGGCGATGGGCCCATATTTGCCTCTAGCACTCAGCCGTCACCCGAAAATGCCGTTCACGAATCGCAACAAGTTACGTTTGGTGAACCCACTGTTGTGCCCGCCGGATTTAACGGCCCCCAGGCTGTTGCCGACAGTGATGGCCCCTACCTGCTCGACACCGGCGATCGTCTGCGCATCTTCGTCTATGGACAACCCAATCTTTCACGCGGATATACCGTTGACCACGACGGCACCATTACGGTTCCCCTGATCGGATCCGTTGGCGCGCGCGGAACGACCGTCAAAGACTTGGCGGCCGCAATCCGCTCGAAGCTCGGGGCCGAGTATGTTCGCGATCCCCAAGTAACTGTCGATATGCAGCAGAACCGCCCGTTTTTCATCCTGGGTGAAGTCAAAACCGCAGGCCAGTACCCTTATGTGTCCGGTATGACCATTGAAACGGCCATCGCCATCGCTGGCGGTCATTCCGACCGCGCCAGCATGCGCAGTTATCGTCTTACCCGGCGCGTCAATGGCTTTGTGGAAGTGATTGAGGCTCCAGGCGACTATGTTGTGCAGGCGGGCGATACGATCTTCGTCCATGAGCGCTTCCTTTGAGCCACCATTGACAAGCCCTCCCTTCACAGCCCTATTGGAAATACGTTTGTGACCACTCGCCCTCGCATTCTGCACTGCATGCGTGCGCCCGTCGGGGGACTGTTCCGGCATGTGCTGGATCTGGCAGGCGAGCAGGCTGCGCGCGGCCTTGACGTTGGGATCATTGCCGACAGCTCCATCAATGATGGCCTGACCAATGAGCGTTTCGGAGCACTGGAACCGCATCTCACGCTGGGGCTTCGCCGCATCCCTATGAGCCGCAAGCCCGGCATTGGGGACTGGGCAGCGGCAAAAACGGTCGCCGCACACTCCCAAGCTATCGGCGTTAACGTATTGCATGGGCATGGCGCCAAGGGCGGCGCCTATGCGCGGCTGGCAGGGCGCACCCTGTTGAAAGGTGGACACCGGGCAGTAACTTTCTATACCCCCCATGGCGGTACTCTCAATTACCGGCCTGGC
>JBEBJD010000238.1:0-1939 GCA_040080075.1 Hyphomicrobium sp.
CGGCATTTTTCATGTCCCACGGAGCCAGAAATTGCCCCTTCTTGATCTTGACCACGCGCCCCGTGCGGGCGGCGGCAATCAAAAGATCTGTCTGGCGGCAGAGAAATGCCGGGATCTGGAGAATATCGACGACGGGGGCGACGCGTTCACACTGGCCGATCTCGTGCACGTCAGTCACCACTGGCAAACCCAGGCTGTCTCGAATTTCCGCAAAGACGGGAAGCGCCGCGTCCAGGCCCATACCGCGCTTTCCTGAAAGTGACGTACGATTGGCCTTGTCAAACGACGACTTGTAGACAAGACCTATGCCCACTCGTTGGCAAATCTCTTTCAGCGCCGTGGCCATTTCCAAGGCATGATCGCGGCTTTCCATCTGGCAGGGGCCAGCCAGAACTGCGATCGGCAGATCGTTGCCGAAGGTGACGGACCCTGCCTTAACGGCTGAGTTGGGTTTGAGGGTATCGTTTATGGTCATGGGCGGCTTATAGCACGGTCGGCGCCCCAGGCTAGAACACCAGCGGGCGCTGTCCCCAATCGATTAATTCTGGCGATTAATTCTGGCGATTAATTCTGGCGATTAAATTTGGCTTTTCGCTGCTAATTTATCAATATGATAGTTCGTAACTTGATAAGGCGGCCCCGCGTCGATTTTTACACTGGCTTGCCATCAGCCCTCATGATGCCATAGGTGAGCATTACTCCATCGCAAACCCGTTGCCCGCCAGTGCCCGGCTGCCCTCGCCGGTGATCACAAACAACCTGCTGCCGCCCCTTAGGATCGCGTTATGAAGATCGTTATTGCCCCCGACAGTTTCAAAGAGAGCCTGACGTCCATGGAGGTCGCCAACGAACTCGAAACGGGGCTGAGACGGGTCTGGCCTGACGCCGTGTGCATCAAGATTCCGATGGCGGACGGCGGCGAAGGAACGGTTCAATCTCTAGTCGACGCCACTGGAGGAGACATCGTTTCGTGCAAAGTCCAGGCGCCGATGGGCAATACGATCACTGCCGCCTACGGGCTCTTGGGTGGCGGCAAGACCGCCGTCATTGAAATGGCGGAGGCCTCTGGGCTCCCCCTGGTCCCGCGCGACCGGCGCAATCCACTGCTTGCCTCTTCGTATGGCACCGGTCAGATTATAGCAGACGCACTTCAGCGGGGCGTTGAAGAAATCATCATCGGGCTTGGAGGCTCAGCCACCAATGATGGCGGTGCGGGCATGGCCCAAGCGCTCGGGGTACGTTTCTACACAGCAGACGGCGCCCTTATTTCCGAACCTCTGGGCGGGGGGGGCCTCGCATCAATCAAGCGGATAGATATCGAAGGCATCAACCCAGCCCTCAAAAGACTCAAAGTCAATGTCGCTTGCGATGTCACCAACCCGTTGACGGGGCCAAAGGGGGCTTCGCATGTTTATGGACCTCAGAAGGGCGCGACCCCGGCGATGGTCGACGAACTCGATCGCAACCTTAAGCATTTCGCGCAGGTCATTCACTCCAGCACCGGCATTGACGTGGACCAACGGCCAGGAGCAGGCGCGGCGGGCGGCATGGGCGCTGCACTTATCGCATTTACCGGCGGAACCCTGAAACGAGGCATTGAATTGGTGGTTGAAGCCACTCAACTAGAATCCCACATGGCGGGGGCCGATCTCGCGCTGACCGGCGAGGGCCGCGTCGATTTCCAGACCGCTTTTGGCAAAACGCCCTCAGGAGTCGCCGCAGCGGCCCGCAAATTTGGCGTCCCCGTGGTAGCCATCGGCGGCGGCTTGTCGGAAGATGCCCGAGGCGTTTTCGACTATGGTATCGACGGGCTGGCAGCCGCCACCGTCAATCCGATGGATCTGGAGACAGCAATCCGCAAGTCCCGTCAAAATCTGCAGGATGCTGCTGAACGCGTTGCGCGTCTCATCGTCATTGGCCAGCGTCTTGCCGCCAGCAC
>JBEBJD010000057.1:0-9271 GCA_040080075.1 Hyphomicrobium sp.
GCTCCGGTCCAGGCGTCTCGCGCAGAGCCTTGAAATCAATGTGCTGGTTCAGAAGCTGGCGCAAAGGGTCAAAACCCAGCGGATTGAAATCGTAGGGTGACCACAGTGATGCCATCTGCGCCATGGGCGCTGATCGCGACAAACCGCGAAAAAATGGATTGAAGCGGATGAGATCAGGAACGCCGGCACCGCTGACGGCGGCCCATACGGTGTTCAATTTGGTCCGGGCGCCATCGCGGCCCCCTTCGAGCAATCCCGCGACAAGCGCTACTGCATTGACCGCACCCGCGCTCGTGGCCGAGATCCAGCCGAATTCGAAGCGCCTCTCTTCCAAGAGGCGGTCGAGCACGCCCCAGGTGAATGCCCCATGGGCACCCCCGCCTTGCAAAGCTAGATTAAGTTTGCACGCCCGATGTGAATTTTGCACGAGTATGGGTTCTCCTGAGACCGGCTCCGGTTCATTTACGGAAGGCTCTCATCATTCATATGTATCTTAGCTGTATCTTAGCTGGTTATTGCAGCGCAGCAAAGGCAGCTACAGCACAATTCCGGTCAACGCAGGGCAGCGTTGCGCACAAGCCATATGCAAAATTACTGATGTCCTAAGTCATAAGCGCGCGGTCGTACCATGCCGCCATGATGCTGCCTTGTTCAATCATGAGCCGCCGGTAAAATATGGGGCCGGATTGCCGCATTAGTAGTCATGCGCGCCAATTTTCATGTGTGCTGGAATTATTGGTGCAGCCACCACAACATCGGCGGAACGCTTAGGAACAGCGCGTAGAGTCCATAGACGTCGATCACATAGCGCACGTACACCGCACTCCATGCCCTCGCGTTGCCTTTGCCGTCGAGTTTGGCGAACAGGTAGTCGATGCGGTTGTGATTGACCGGGCAGGCTTTCAGGGCCTCGTGATATTTTTTACGGAACTCTTGCACTTCGCGCGGATCGGTCAAGCGTGCGATTTTCAATTCCTGCGACAGCTCGGAAACGGTCAGCGCACAATTGTGTAAGTGATGAGCTTTCATCGGATAGTCGTTCAAGGCCTCGAGAAGCCCGAGCATGAGCGTGAACACCGACGACACGATCTGAATGAAGGTCATGAGACGGTTCGAGGCATCATCGATCTGGCCAAAATAAATGGCTTGCCATACCGCCAGCCCAATAAAATAAAGTGCTACGATGGTCTGCGTGAACAGCGACACGGCTTGTTTGCGTTCAAGCCTCTCCGCTGCATTGAAGCGTGCGGATTTAACCAGGCGCATGGTGGCGGCCAGTTGGTCGGCGGCCTTCGTTTCAGGCAAACGAGCTAGCGTAATCCCCACAACCTGCGGCGCGGCCGCGGGCTGGTAATGTCGATGAATGTCGAGGGCAGCTGACATCGGGGCGGATAGCTCTTTGCGAACGGTAAGCGCAATGCGATTGAAGATGCGTGCACCAACGCCCGCACCTTGTACCCGTTCTCACTATCCGATTCGCCAGCTCTCGTGGCACCCACTGTCACGCAAACGTAGCCTTGGTTGCGGACAACTCAATGTTACAGATGTATTTTTTGTCCAACCGCTAGCAGGGCTGAAAGATCTGGTTGCCAGCCTGTCAAGAGGTAAGCCGCGCAACCGGCGATGATGCCTCCGATCACCAAAGTGGTAGACCAGCCAAGTGCATTGCGCGCCATGCGCCGCCGGCGTTCGCGGCTTGCCTTTTTTACCCAGTTCAGCGACGCCTCGGAGCGCATTGGCTCGTCAACAGCCGATCCGGCATCGGATGTAACCATTGTATGCTCATGGGCCTGCCAGTCAAAATCGCCGTTAGTATCTTCAAATGGATCGATGACCATATTGGCCACCTCGCTATCGTCGCCAGTATTTTGCAGCAAGTTGCGGTCTGCTGACGCCATCGAGATGCGCTGCACCGGTTTGTGCTTCAATATTTTTTCGAGTTCCGCCGCGAGCGCGCGCTCGTTGCTGTCAGGAGACCAAAATCCGGATTCCAGCTTTTCCGAAGCCGGCAGGGGTGGCGGGCTCGTCTCGGCGGACAGGCTCCGGCGAGCGGCATTTTTCGTGGCTGGATGGTGCATGGCGCGATTTAAACTCAGTACAAATTCCCACAGTCCCGTCCCCGGTCTACCCCTAGATGGAGACGGCATTTGCGACCGGTTGTGCCCTCACAGTCCGGTTACTGACCAATTTATCAGCTTATTTGGCGCTGACAAGGTGTTCCGTTATGAAAGTGATACATTGTTAGACAAATGAATGCGTCGTTGCGCAAATTTGTTGCGCTGCAAAATGGAGACATTGCCTCATGGTGTTGCTGATCTCGGGGTTAATTGCGTTTCTCGGTGTGCACATGGTCCCCACGCTGCCGGCCGCGCGCGCGAGACTCGCCGGACAGTTGGGGGCTAGCGTCTACAAGGCAATGTTTTCTCTCGTTTCGCTGGCTGGACTGGTGCTGATCGTGCTGGGGTACCAAGTGCTGCGGGCAGATCCCGCCGCCAATGTGATCCTGTGGGATCCTCCTTCGTGGAGCAAACACGCTGCCTTCGCGCTAATGCTGCCGGCCCTAATTTTTCTGGTGGCGTCTCAGGTGCCGTCGCGCATTCGCACAGCGTTAAAGCATCCCATGTTGATCGCCATCAAGACCTGGGCCTTGGCGCATCTGATTGCCAATGGTGACT
This sequence comes from Hyphomicrobium sp., assembly GCA_040080075.1. Taxonomy (GTDB): domain Bacteria; phylum Pseudomonadota; class Alphaproteobacteria; order Rhizobiales; family Hyphomicrobiaceae; genus JANNFX01. The sequence goes on from JBEBJD010000057.1 coordinate 2,676, forward strand.
TGGCATCCGTGCTGCTGTTTGGAAGTTTCCTGGCCTATGCGATTTATGACCGGATTTCCGTTAAGCGCCGCAACACCACGGGGCCACTTGGTGATCGCACTGGCGGCGCCGTCAACGATGTGATCGTGGCCGCTGTTGGGGTCGCACTTTACGTTGTGATACTGCTGTGGGGTCATGAAGCGCTGATCGGGGTACCGCTGGTTGGGTAAAGGACCGATCTACCGGTAAGTTGCCGATGGGAGCGGAAATGAAACGAGCGACGAAATGACCGCCGAGCCCAGTGAACTTGGCAGGACTTCGGATTCAAGTCCGCGCGGCGAGGCAGGCGCGGCGCAACCGGATTGCACCTTGAAGTGCAAGGAAGCGGACCGTTACGTGTCAAGCGACGCCTCGCCGTTGCGGGTCTTGCTCGCCGTCGTGCCGATGGTCTTCATCATTGTGGCCGTTACAAATCTGCTCGGATTGTGGGCGACGTCATCCCAACAAGCGGCGCGCGAAGAGCGCCTCAAACAGGCTGAAATTCGCGAAATGGCCGATGCAGTAGCCCGTAATACTGCCCCCCAAAATGCGGCACCACCGTCGATCGGCCTCTCCTTTCCAGGTGCGGGTGAGCAGGGCGTTGGCGACACACCCGAGTTAACGGAGAAACTAGAGCCGCGCTTTGATAAGGCCGCCGTCATGGCGCTGCTGCCCACCGCTGATGTTTACGACGGCGCCTCTGTCTTTCGCGTCTGCAGCGTATGCCACTTAGCCACGAAGGATGAGGCGGGAAAGCTGGGGCCTAACCTGTGGGGGATCATCGGCAGACCGAAAGCCTCAAGTCCCCATTACATGTATTCGCAGTCCCTGAAGCGCATGGGTGGGACTTGGTCCTACGAAGACCTTGCGGAATTCATCCACAATCCGAGGACGTTCGTTCCAGGCACGGCGATGGCGTTCCGTGGCGTCTCCGGAAATGCCAAGATTGCAAATCTTATCGCGTATCTGCGCACGCTTTCGGACACTCCAGCGCCGCTGCCGGAATGAGTGATGCGGGGAGTGGCATGCCCCTCTGGCCTCATCTCCCGGCATCAACCGGTATTTGCGGATAAATTGATGTTATCCCCTACGCACGCCGCATCATGCCTGTTGGGCTTCACGCGGCGGCCCAAATCGCTTGATACTCCAATCCAATACGACAGGATGCCCAGATTTTTTGTCTCGGCACTAGAAACCCAGGTGGTCCGCCATGCGCCTCATGTCCCGCAGTCTCATTGCCGCCCTTTACCTCGCTGCCTCTCACCTCGCGTTGGCTCCTGCCTCCTTCGCACAAGAGCGCGCAGCCCCCGCCGCCTTCGTACATAAGGGCGTCGCCAAGGATGCCGAGCGCTACGAGGCCTACGTCAAGGAAGGCTGGAAGCCGGGCGGCAAGAAACCTGTCGAGTTGATCAGTGCTGGCGACCGCCTCATGGCGACCGATGCCCGCGCGGCCTCGCGCACCTATGCCCAGGCTGTTGCCGCCGACGGCAAGAGTGCAACCGCATGGCTCGGGTTGGCGCGCGCCCTGCTCGCCATCAAACCCGATGAGGATAAGGGCTCGGAACGCTACGACCTTCCCGTCAATGCGTCAGGTGCCGCCTATAAGGCCTATCAACTTGCCGGCGATCCCAACTCTAAGGCTAAGGCGCTGGCTGTGCTGGGAGATGCCATGCAGCGGCGCTCGTTCTGGCGCCCCGCTATCGAAGCCATGAAGGCCAGCCTCGCCATCACCGAAGATGCCGCCATCCGCACCGCCTTTGAGAAACTGCGTGCCGAGCACGGCTTCCGCATGACCGATTACACGACAGAGTCAGAAGCCGCGAGCCCGCGCGTGTGCGTGCAGTTCTCGGAAGTTCTGGCCCGCGGCCAGATTGATTTTGCCAAGTTCGTGTCGCTCGATGGCAAAGATCCGCAATCGGTTGCCGTCGAGGGTAGCCAAGTGTGCGTCGATGGGCTGGTGCACGGTCAACGCTACGAGATTCAAATTCGCGCAGGACTGCCCTCAGATGCCGGCGAACCCTTAGAGAAAGCCGTCAGCGTCGCCGTCTATGTTCCCGACCGCAAACCTTTTGTGCGCTTCACCGGCAAGAGCTACGTGCTGCCCACTCGCGGTCAGCTGGGCATCCCTGTGGTTTCAGTCAATACGGCGCGCGTGAATTTGGAAGTCTACCGCGTCGGTGATCGCAGCCTGGCAACCGCGCTGGGCAATGGCGATTTCGATCGCCAGTTGTCGGGCTATGATCTCGAGTCCTTGAAGGACAAGACCGGCGAGAAAGTTTACGCTGGCGAAATGGATGTCGCTTCCAAGATTAATGAGGATGTGACAACGGCCTTCCCGGTCTCAGAAGCCATTGGTGCATTGAAACCGGGCGTCTATGCCATGATCGCGCGCCCCTCGGATAAGACCGAGGAAGACTATCAAGGGGTCGCCACACAATGGTTCATTGTTTCGGATCTCGGCCTGACTGCATTCACCGGCCAGGATGGCATCCACGCCTTCGTGCGTTCGCTGGCCGAAACCCAGCCGGTTGCGGGTGCCAATGTGCGGCTTGTCGCCAAGAACAACGAAGTGCTGGCAACCGCCATGACGGATGCCAGAGGTTACGTGCGCTTTGAAGCTGGCCTGTCGCGCGGCGAGGGCGGCTTGCAGCCGGCCGTCGTCATCGCGGAAAACGGGGGCGCCGAATATGCCTTCCTCGATCTCACCGCGAATGCATTCGATCTGTCAGACCGTGGCGTCAAAGGCCGCGACCAGCCGGGTCCGCTAGATGGCTTCCTTTATACCGAGCGTGGCGTTTATCGCCCCGGAGAAGAAGTCAACGTGACGGCGCTGGTGCGCGATGCCGCGAGCGTTGCAGCAGCGCTACCAGTTACGCTCATTGTCGTACGCCCCGATGGCGTCGAGCAGGGCCGCTACACGCTTGCCGATCAAGGTCTGGGCGGGCGTTCGCTGCGTTTGCCGCTCAATGGTTCGGCGCAAACGGGAACGTGGCGGGTCAAGTTGCACGCCGATCCCAAGGCTGATGCCATCACACAAGTGACGTTCATGGTCGAAGATTATGTGCCTGAGCGTCTCGACATGACGCTTGAGCCCGGTATTGGCGCGCTGGCGCCCGATAGCCCCAAGACCATCAAACTCGCGGGGCGTTATCTCTATGGTCCCCCGGCTGCGGGCCTGGCCGTGGAAGGTGATATCGTCGTGCGCGAAGCTAAGAAGGAGGTCGAAGGTTTTGCTGGCTATAAATTCGGTCAAGCGGACGAGACGATCACCGCCGTTCGTGAGCCGCTGACGGATCTGCCATCAGCGGGTGATGATGGCACAGCCGAACTGCCCATCGAACTGCCCGCATTGACTAAGACGGCGCGTCCGCTCGAAGCCGAAATTATGGTGCGCCTCAAGGAAGATGGCGGCCGCACTATTGAACGTTCGATCACCGTGCCGGTCGATTTGCGCGAGCCGCGCATTGGCATCAAGCCCACGTTTGGTGATACGCTCGGCGAAGGCGAAACCGCGAAGTTTGAGGTTGTCTATCTCGACGAGGCTAACCACAGGGCCGCAGTCAAGGGCTTGAACTGGGAACTCGTGCGTCTCGATACCTCGTGGCAGTGGTACAGCCGCGATGGCAACTGGAATTATGAGGCCCAGACCATCAAGCGCAAGGTTGCCAACGGCACCTTGGAAACATTGGCCGATGCGGCCGCAACACTAGAAGCCGCAACCACCTATGGCCGCTTCCGCCTCGACATTACGTCGCCGGGTTCGGACGGGCCGGCGTCAAGCGTGCTGTTCACCGCTGGTTGGTATGGCGGTGACGAAACGGCCGATACGCCGGAAATTCTTGACGTGGCGCTCGATAAGGTGAGCTACCAGCCAGGCGATACTGCGAAGCTTCGCATCGCTTCCAAAACAGGGGGCAAGGCGCTGGTTGCCGTGCTCGGTTCTGGTCTGTTGTCGTCGCAAGAGGTGGACGTTCCCAAAGGTGGCGGCGACGTTTCCATCAAGGTCGGAACCGATTGGGGTCCGGGCGCCTATGCCACGGCACTTCTCTATCGCCCGATGGACGAAGCGGCCAAGCGCATGCCAAGCCGCGCCATGGGCGTGCAGTGGATCGGTGTCGATCAGGCGGCCAATACGCTTAAGGTCGCAATTGCGGCAGAGGCCAAGATTCCGTCTGGCTCAAAGCTGACAGTGCCGCTCAAAATTTCTGGTCTTGCAAGTGGTGAAGAAGCCCGCGTGACGGTAGCTGCGGTTGATGTGGGCATCTTGAATCTGACGCGCTATCAGGCCCCGGCGCCTGAGCTTTACTTCTACCAGCAGCGCAAGCTGGGCGTTGACGTGCGCGACTTTTATGGCCGTCTCATCGATGGCATGAGGGCCGAGCGCGGCAAAATTCGCTCAGGCGGCGATGGCATGGAAAACGAAGGGCTCAAGGGCAGCCCGCCGGTTGAGGATACGGTTGCCTTTTATTCCGGCATCGTTCGTGTCGAAGCCGATGGCAGTGCGCAAGTATCGTTTGATCTGCCAAGCTTCAATGGGTCGGTACGCCTGATGGCGGTTGCCTGGAGCAAGGATAAGCTGGGGCACGCGACCAGTGATGTCATTGTGCGCGATGCCGTAGCGCTGACCGCTTCGGCCCCGCGTTTCATTACTCTGGGTGATGAAGCAACTCTCGATCTCTCGATCCACAACGTTGAGGGTGCGGCAGGTGCGTATAAGATCGCCCTGAGCCAGCAGCCGCTCGATGCGGCCAAGGGTGAAGCTGTCAGCCTGCTTAGCCGGGATGTGCCGCTGAAGACCGGTGAGCGCAAGGGCGAACGCATTTCCGTCAAGCCCTCGGATGTCGGCCTGCAGACCTACGAAGTTCACGTGACCGGAGCGGGCGGTATCGATGTCTTCCGCCGCCTGTCGTTCGACGTGAAGCCGCCCGCTGGCGACATTAAGCGCACCACGGTTAAGGAACTTGCCGCCAAGGGTGGAAAGCTGACGCTATCGAAAGACCTCGTTGCGGGTCTCATCAGCTCGCGCACCCGCGTCAATCTGAGTGTTGGCCCCACCGCACGGCTCGATGTGCCGGGCTTGCTCACAGCGCTCGATCGCTATCCCTATGGCTGTGCCGAGCAGACCGTCTCGCGGGCCTTGCCGCTGGTCTACGCCAACGCAGTCGCGGCCAGCATCGGCATCGCACCCGATAAAGAATTGAAGGAGCGGGTGCAGAAGGCTGTCGAACGTGTCTTCGAATTGCAAGACAGCTCTGGCGCCTTCGGAATCTGGGGCGGTGGATCGGAAGATCTGTGGCTGACAGCCTATGTCACCGACTTCCTGACGCGAGCCAAGGAAACTGGTTACACAGTGCGGACCATTCCGTTCAATCAGGCGCTCGACCGGCTGCAAAACTTCATTTCGAACGCCAAGGATTTTGAGAGCGGCGGTGAATCCCATGCTTACGCTCTTTATGTGCTGGCCCGCAACAGCCGCTCGCCTGCTGGCGAATTGCGCTATTACGCTGATACGCGCCTTGAGCACTTCTCGACCCCTCTTGCCAAAGCGCAGCTTGGTGCCGCGCTGTCGATGATGGGCGACAAGGAGCGTGCTGAAAAGGCGTTCGCGGCGGCGCTGGCGATGTTCGATGCCCTCGATGCATCGAAGTATCTGGCTCGCAACGACTATGGTTCCGTGTTGCGCGATGGTGCGGCACTGGTCACGCTGGCGTCGGAAACGGGCATCTCGAAGGCAGAAGCGCCGCGCCTCGTCAACGTAATTGCGAAGGCCTATCTCAACCGCACCTACACCTCAACGCAGGAACAAGCCTGGATGCTGCTCGCCGCCAAGGCGCTTGGTGATCAGACCAAACAGACCAAGCTGAGCTTGGGCGGTCAGCCGGTGACCGGCTCGATCCTGCGCTCGCTGACAGTAGAAGACCTCGAAAGAGGGATCGAGATTACCAACGGCGGCGACATGCCTACCGATGCCGTCATCAGCGTTATCGGCGCGTCACTGACGGCGGAGCCTGCTATTTCCAAGGGCTTCAAGATTGAGCGCAGTTATTACACGCTCGACGGCAAGCAAGTCGATATGAAGAGTGTTACAGGCGGGACTTCGGAGCTCAAGCAAAACGATCGTCTCGTGGCGGTCGTGCGCGTAGAAAGCGACGAGGCCCATGGCCGCGTGCTTCTGGTTGACAGGTTGCCGGCGGGCCTTGAAATCGAGAACCCGCGCCTTGTCGACAGTGGCAGTGTCTCAACGCTGCCGTGGCTGAAGTCGGACATTACACCAGAGCACAGCGAATTCCGCGACGACCGCTTCGTGGCCGCTTTTAACTTAAGCGATACCAAGGCCGCCACATCGGATAGCTCGGAGTCAGATAGCGATGGCGCCACCAATGAAAACACGGACGCTGCTGACGGCGACGCAACGGAGTCACCTGCTGATTCAGCTGCAAAGTCTGATGCGGCCGCTTCGGCAACTGTTGCCTACATTGTCCGCGCCGTAACGCCGGGCAAGTTCATCCATCCGGCCGCAACCGTTGAAGACATGTACCGCCCCGAGCGCTATGCGCGCACCGGAGCGGGCACACTCA
>JBEBJD010000032.1:0-1913 GCA_040080075.1 Hyphomicrobium sp.
CGCCAGGGCCGAGCGCGCCGTTCGCATTGCCGAACGGGCAAAGCGGGTCGCCTTAAACCAGGTAGCACGCACTGAACGTGAGCTAATCGATGCCAAGTCGCCACTGCGGTTCAAGAAGCAGGAAGATGCGGCGGCGAAGGTTGCAGCTGCCGCAATAGCGGCTGGTCAGAAACATACCAGCGCCGCCGAAGCGCTTCAGGCTGCCGAGACCGGCCTTCAACGCACCACACAGGAGTTGGCGACTGCAGTCACCACTATGGAAACCGCAGTTGCCGCGGCCAGAGGCGCGGAACGTAAAACGTTTCCTGTATCCATCTTTGTCAGCCTCAAGACCCAACGGCTCTATGTCCGCCAGGGACATGAGCCCGTAACCGACGTGCCTGTTACGATCTCGGAGCCAGGCCAGCCGGTTGGCACTCATATTTTTACTGCAGTTGACTACCAGAAGGACGGCGCCGGCCTGCGCTGGACCGCTGTATCACTCGCACGCCGGCCCATGAGCGATAGTGCAAAACTTTCAGACAAGTCCCGCCGCCGCAACGACGCCGCGTCCGAACCATATCCGGCCAATGCTGCGCTGGCATCCGCAGCCCTCGACCGCTTCACGATACCGCCTGAAATTGCGCAGCGCTTTTCGGAATCGATCTGGCCCGGATCTTCGCTTATTGTTTCGGACGAGGGCCTCAGCAAAGAGACCGGCAATGCGACAGACTTCGTGGTCCTGATGAGTGGCGAACCCCAAGGTGGCATCAAGCGGCGTCCGCGCCCCGCACCGGTTCCCCAGTATAATGGATACGGCACTTACTACGGCTCAAGCGGCTATCTGAACTACGACCGCTATGACCGTTACGGCCGGCCGATTCGTATCCAGCAGAGACTGAAGCCGAAACCCATCTTTAGCTGGTGGTGAACCAACGCGCTTGCAGATGGTCATGACTATATGGAGCCCCGCAGGGTGAATGAGAGCGGCTGATTATGGCTGGCCGAAAGCCTTGCATCGCTTGGCCAATAATTTAATGGCTTTGGTCTTTTCACCTTCATGAGCGCTTCCGCCCCCAAAAGCGATGACGCCGGACAAGCTCCTGCTTAACCGGTCAACAAAATCACAAACCGCGCCAGCGTTATCGGTCATCGTGCGGCATTTGCAGTCAAGCCCTCATCACGTATCATGTCAGCATGAATCATAATGCTGTCCTCCTCGCCCTGATTTCTGCTGCTCTGTTCGGGGTCTCAACCCCTGCTGCTAAGGCTCTCCTGGGTTCCATAGAACCCGCCGTACTGGCCGGGATTCTTTACTGCGGAGCCGGGCTTGGTGTCGCCGTTCTGCGGCGGTTGGGCAGACCATGGTTTGCATCAGCAGCGAACAGCGAAGCTTCGCTCACAAATTCAGACATACCCTGGTTGGCCGGTGCCATTGTATCGGGCGGCATTCTTGGTCCCGTGCTATTGATGGTAGGCTTGTCGCGAACAGATGCGTCGGCGGCTTCGCTGCTCTTGACACTGGAAGGGGTGGCCACCGCACTCCTGGCATGGTTCGCGTTTCATGAGAATTTTGACCGGCGCATTGCTCTGGGAATGGCCTGCCTCGTCGCTGGAGCCGTTGTCTTATCGTGGACAGGCCAACCCGAGATTTCGGGATTGATTGGTCCGATCGCCATCATCGGCGCTTGTATGGCTTGGGGGCTGGACAACAATCTCACGCGCAAAGTATCACTGGCCGATCCGCTTCAAATCGTCGAACTGAAAGGGCTGATAGCCGGCCCCGTCAATCTGGCTCTAGGATTGTCGGCGGGTGAAAGCTTGCCATCGCTTGGGCCGCTCCTCGTCGCCAGTGTTGTCGGCTTTTTCGGCTATGGTGTGAGCCTTGCCTTGTTTGTCCTTGGCCTCAGGCATCTGGGCACCGCACGTACGGG
>JBEBJD010000332.1:0-9112 GCA_040080075.1 Hyphomicrobium sp.
GCAAAGTCGAATCGGAACCCCGCTTCGAAGGCCGTCAAATGGTGATGGTGCTGGCACCCAAGTAGGGGCCGGCACCGTCAGTCGAATGGTCGCTAAATCCTTTTTTACTATCTTTGGGTGTATGCTTTCAGATTAACAATCTGAGGTTTGCAACCGTTGAACTACCTCCAGTCCATCCTTTCGCTCGATGCCACCAGTTTTGCCGGGGGTACGAGCGCCGCCGCCGGCGCTGATGTCAGCGGAAATGATCGCAGCGTGGAGTTGCGATTGGCAGACGGACTGGCGACGGAGACAGAGACGGCAGCAACTTTTGTCGCCGTTTGCGCGAGCATTTCGAATGCTTTGTCAGTCGCATGCGCCACCCGCCACCTCAGTGCCCGGGCTTTGCTGACCTATGCCGTTCCTGACATGCCAATGTTGGCGGCTGCCCTTCCGCGCCTCATTGACGGATATGCACTCTCCAGTCTGTTCGCTCCGTCCCAAGAATTCCTAGCGCGCAACTCTTTGGTGCAGCGGATGAGTCGGGCCTTTGCGCGGGAGATAGCTGGCTGGCCACAGGATCGCACGGTTGAATTGTCTTCGCTTCAAGACGCCTGGGCCCACGCGTGTGAGGCCATGCTCGCGTTAAGAGCGGAGCTGGTCAACGTGCGGCTGAACCTTGCGGCTGAAACGAATAACCCAGAAGCGCGTACGGCCCACCGGCGGCTCTCTAGCCTCCTCAGCGCTGCGGCCAATGGCGGCTATCCTTGCGTCGAGAGGGGCGGCACAGTTGTCATTCCGGGGTGGGCTGAACGGCGCCGTCATCCGAGGCAATATATTGATATTAATATAGAGATTTGTATTTTTGATCGGCTTTTTGCGGCCCATACGTTCGACGCCTCATCGGGCGGACTAGGTATCGATGAATTGCCCATTGCCTTCCTGCAACTCGCCAGGCAGGGCGACGCTATCTCTTTCACGCTGCCAGGGGGCCACATGCTACGTGGTTCCATCGCCTGGATTGCAGGCGCTGCGGCGGGCATAACCCTGACCGAGCCACTCGCTCCACATGACCCGATTTTGGCCGTTTAGAGCATTTGGCCAGCGAAGTGGAGCCCGGTTCTTCGTCGAAAATGCGCCAATACAATCGATTAGAGCGCAGATCCGACTCCCTCGGATCGCAAAGCGCTGAAGGAAAAGCCACTGCTCAGCAATACACCGCTGATTTCGTCGCAGCAGCCAAGCATTGCTTGCATCGGAGCCTCAGCCCCCTCCATAATTTGGCGTTAATCCGGCGCCAAGACCGGTGTCATAAATGGGGGGAGACGACGGACCATGATCACCACACCAATCTTGGCACGGCCCAAAGCGGCAGCGCTGATGGGGCTCGTGGCTTTCCTGGCAGCAGGTTGCAGCAGTTCGTCAAATCCGTTCAATTCCGCCAGCGACTTCGATCGCACCTTCATCGGTGCAGCTCAAACGTGGGATCTCGACAAGAACAGTGTCGTCTCGTGCGATGAGTGGAAACAGTACGCCGCCACGTCGATGCGGGAAGCCGATGGCAATGGCGATGGCGCCCTTTCGCCCGAAGAATTTGAAGTGATGGCCAAGAGCGACCGGCTGTTCTCAGTGGCCGACGCTAAATATTACGATGGCAATTCCGATGGCCGGGTCAGCGCCGAAGAGCTGACCGGTAGGCAAAACCGGGCCTTCAACCTGCTCGATAAGAACAATGACTGCCAGATCGATCGCACCGAGACGGCTCAGGTTGTGCAGGTCGATAAAAAGAAAGACACCAGCACCGCGCCCACGCAAGAAGATATGAAGCGCGGTAGCCAACGCTAAGTCAGCGTAGCGATACTCATGGGGCCGGAGATAGCCGCAAGAGGCGGCCTTGGGGACTGTCTGTCAGCACCAGAACCGAACCATCGGGAGCTTGGCGTACATCGCGAATGCGTTCGCCAAATTCACCCAGCAGCGTCTCTTGTGCAACGACCACACCGTTAGCGAAGACCAGACGCTGCAGTTGAGCGCCATTGAGCGCGCCGATCAACGCATTGCCGCGCCACGACGGAAACATATCGCCCGTATAAAACATCAGCCCTGACACAGCAATTGACGGGTCCCAATAATAGACCGGCTGTTCCATGCCGTCTTTGGCAGTCCCCACGCCAATGGATTTCCCATTATAGTCACGCCCATAGGTTATGACCGGCCAACCGTAGTTTTTTCCCGCTTCCGGATGATTGAGTTCATCTCCCCCCATCGCACCATGCTCGACCGTCCACAGTTGACCGGTTTGCGGATGTAGCGCTGCTCCTTGCATGTTGCGATGACCGATCGACCATACTTTGCCGTCCCAACTGGCAAGCTTGGGGTTGTCAGCAGCGGGTGCGCCATCGGCCGTTATGTGGATGACTTTGCCTAGATGATTGCCTGGATTTTGGGCCTGATCGCGCGCAGAGAAACGATCGCCAGTTGTCACAAACAACGTGCCATCGCGGGCAAAAACCAAGCGAGAGCCAAAATGAGCCGCACTATTGATGGCTGGCTGCTGTTGAAAAATGATCTGCACATTTTCGAGATGGCCACCCTCGCCGCCAAGGACCAGTTTAGCGCGCGCGACGCTGGTACCATTGCCTGCTTCGCCGCGGGGCTCGGAAAAGGAAAAAAATATCAATCCGTCACTAGCAAAGCCGGGTGACAAGGCGACATCCAGCAACCCACCCTGCCGCTGGGTCTCACATTTGGGCACGCCGGAAATATCCCATGCCGTCTTGCCATCGGCGCTGATCAATTTGAGCCGTCCGGGGCGTTCCGTCACCAGAAACCGGCCATCCGGTAAGACCTGCAGGCCCCACGGGTTCGCAAGCCCTTTAGCGACCGTCTCAATTTTGACGCGGCTGGAAGCAGTTGAGGGTGCATTGGTTTGCGCCGCATGGGCCAATGGTGCCCAAAACGAGAGCATCCCAAAAGCAAAACCAGCAATCCGGCCCATCATCGCAAATACCTTTTCTCAACAGAACCAAGCCCAATGCAACACTGCCACACGGATTGAGCCATTATCTTCAGGATCATTGTTTGAATTTCCGGCAACTACCAGCCATATACGCCACCATGAGCATCGCAACGCCATTAGCATTCGAAAAAATGAACGGCCTTGGCAACGAGATCGTCGTGGTTGATCTGCGCGGATCAAAGCGTGTCTTGACGCCCACTGAGGCCCACAAGATTGCTTCCCAGAAGGCCTCACACTTCGACCAAATGATGGTCCTGCACGACCCCAAAAGTGCGGCCACGGCGGCTTTCGTCAAAATTTATAACACTGACGGGTCGATGAGCGCGGCGTGTGGAAACGGCACCCGATGCATTGGCTGGACCGAAAGTCAGCGCACCGGCCGGCCATCCATGACTTTTGAGACCGAGGCCGGACTGTTGCGTGTGGATGTCGAAAACCTAGACCGGATTACGGTGGACATGGGCGAGCCAAAATTCAGGTGGGATGAAATTCCACTCTCTGAGCCGTTCCACAACACCCGCGCCATCGAGTTGCAGATTGGCCCTATCGACGCACCCGTTCTGCACTCGCCGTCCGTGGTCAACACCGGCAATCCCCATGCAATTTTTTGGGTCGATGACGTCAACGCCTATGATCTAAGCAAGTTCGGGCCGCTTTTGGAGAACCATCCGATCTTTCCTGAACGGGCAAATATTTCCCTGGCCCGCGTTACTTCCCGCTCGACCATTACGTTGCGGACCTGGGAAAGGGGTGCGGGCCTGACCCTGGCTTGCGGCACTGCTGCTTGCGCGGCCGCGGTTGCCGCTGCGCGCAAGGATTTGACCGGCCGCACCGTCACAGTAACCCTGCCGGGCGGGCCGCTTGTTATCGAATGGACACCTTCGAACCGTATTATGATGACCGGAGCGGTTGCAGTGGAACATCACGGCCTGCTGGACCGCAATCTCGAGGCAACGATCGCCACCTAGTGTTCTGGTTTAACAAACGCTTGCCCGTCTTCGCACGTACCTAAGCGTTTGATCCAGAACGCTAGCTTCAATCGCCATAAACGGCTATCACTCGTCGTCCCAAAAATGCCCCGCAGGATGATGGCTCAACCTCAGCTCGCTCAAGAGAATTTGCTCCGTGTCTGACCAAGCTCTCGAACCGCAAGTCATTACGCTTGGCTGCCGCCTCAACATCGTTGAATCCGAGGCGATCCGCCGTCATGCCAGCTCTGCCGGACTCAAGGATTGCGTAATCATCAATACGTGTGCGGTAACCCAAGAGGCTTTACGGCAAGCGGCACAATCCATTCGCAGGATCCGGCGCCAGCGGCCGGCTGCAAAAATCATCGTCACAGGATGTGCAGCACAAATCGATCCCCAGCGCTTTGCTTCCATGCCCGAGGCCGACTACGTCATCGGCAACGCTGAAAAGCTGAAGGCCGAAACGTATCTGAGGCTTGCCGATACGGTACATGAACGCGTTCTGGTCAACGATATCATGAGCGTGCGTGAGACAGCCGGCCACATGATCGATGGGTTCACATCGCGTGCCCGGGCCTTCATCCAGATCCAAAATGGATGCGACCACCGCTGCACATTTTGCATCATTCCCTTTGGCCGGGGGCCCGCGCGCTCAGTGCCCGCGGGCGATATTGTGGATGCAGTGCGCCGGCTTGCCGGAAACGGTTATAGCGAGGCGGTGCTGACCGGCGTCGATATCACTTCTTACGGCGCGGACTTACCCGGCGAAATGAGTCTTGGCCATCTGGTGCGCCATATCCTGAAACAGGTTCCCGAATTGCCGCGCTTGCGCCTGTCATCAATTGATCTAGTTGAAACAGATCCGCATCTTCTGGCTGCACTCGCCGATGAGCCGCGATTGATGCCGCATTTACATCTCTCGCTTCAATCGGGCGATGACATGATCTTGAAGCGCATGAAGCGCCGTCATCTTCAAGCTGATTCAATTGCTTTTTGCCGTGAAGTCCGCCGGCTTCGCCCCGACACCGTATTCGGCGCCGATCTGATTGCCGGATTCCCAACCGAAACCGAGGCCATGTTCACCAACACTCTCAATGTCATCGACGACTGCGGATTGACGTACCTGCACGTATTTGGATTTTCACCGCGCGAGGGCACCGCTGCCGCCCGTATGCCGCAAATCGCCAAGCCGGTAATCAAGGAGCGGGCCGGCCGCTTGCGCAACAAGGGGAATGAAGCGTTGCATCGCTATCTTGACAGCGTTGCGGGAACCGAAGTGGAGGTTCTTATCGAAAATGGCGGCATCGGCCGCACGCCGCATTTTGCCGAAGTGTCGATTGGCACAGGATGCGAAGCTGGACACATCCGCCGTGCCCGCACGCTGGCCCACAATGGCCGCCGCTTATCGGGCGAGGTAATTACGTGAGCGAGCCCACAGAAAAGCCCCGTGGCCTGTTCGGCCGGCTGTTTGGAGGCAAGGCAGAACCTGTCCAGACGCCTGCCAGTGCGACGCCTTCCCCAGCAGAAGCGGTTCCAGGCTCCGCAGCACAAACAGATGAACGCGGCATTGAACCGGACTGCGCACCAGTCCCTCCACCGCCAACTGAAAATGCTGCCCAACGCGAAATGGCGGCCGCAACAGCCGGACAGGAGCAAGGCACGGCTGTTGAAAAACCCAAGAGCTGGTTGCAACGCCTCACAAGTGGTCTCACCAAGACGTCCTCCAAGTTGTCAGACGGCATCACGGGCCTGTTCACCAAACGCAAGCTCGACGCCACGACCTTGGATGATCTTGAGGATCTGCTCATTCAATCCGATCTGGGCGTCGAGACCGCGCAGCGTATCACTGGGGCGATCTCAAAGGAGCGTTTCGACAAAGGCATTTCGGCTGATGACGTGCGCTCCATTCTCGCCACTGAAGTGGCCCGTGTGCTGAGTCCAATAGCCAAACCGCTCATCATCGATCCCAGCCGCAAGCCCCATGTCATTCTGGCCGTTGGCGTCAATGGCTCGGGCAAGACCACCACCATCGGCAAGCTCGCGGCACAGTTCAAACGCGAGGGGAAATCCGTCATGCTGGCCGCAGGCGATACGTTCCGGGCGGCGGCCATCGACCAGCTCAAGATTTGGGGCGAGCGAACGGGAGCGCCCGTGGTTGTCCGCGAGACGGGATCGGATTCGTCTGGCCTGGCATTCGATGCCCTCAAAGATGCACGCGACGGCGGTTACGATGTGCTTTTGATGGACACGGCCGGCCGGCTGCAGAACAAACAGGCCCTCATGGAAGAACTCGAAAAAGTCATCAGGGTCATGAAGAAACTCGATCCTTCGGCTCCACACGACGTGCTTCTGGTGCTCGATGCCACGACCGGCCAGAACGCATTGTCGCAGGTGGAGGTGTTCGCCAAATCCGCCGGCGTCACGGGCCTCATTATGACAAAACTCGACGGAACGGCGCGGGGCGGCATTCTGGTCGCAATTGCCGCAAAGTATGGATTGCCGGTTCACGCTATTGGAGTTGGCGAGGGCATCGACGATCTCCAGCCCTTCGAGGCCGGCGAATTTGCCAAGGCTATTTCACTCAGCTGATGACGTGGCGCGAGCCGTTCTAGTGCCACAAATAGGGGTTCACGTCCAAACACCATGCACACACCCAAACGTCTCTTCCCGTTCAATGCGGAACAGTCGGTCAATATCCTGAGCGAATTTGGACCGCTGGTGACGATGTTTATCGTCAACGCTGCATTTGGCATTACGGCCGGAACTTATGCGCTGATCGGCACGACGCTCTTGGCCATCGCTGTCATGGTCTACATGTTCGGGCGGCCACCAATATTTCCGCTGATCGCTTCAACGGTTACGGTTGTCTTTGGAACACTCTCGATTGTCACTGGCAATCCAATGTGGGTGCAGATCAAGGTCACGATCTTCAACGCCATGTTTGCCCTGTTCTTGTTTTATGGACTATGGATCAAACGCAATTTCTTCAAGTATGTCTTCGATCAGACCTTCCACTATACCGACGAGGGCTGGAACACCTTCACCCGTTGCTTCGCATGGTTTTTCGTCTTGACCGCCGTTCTGAACGAGGTGGTGCGTCTGACCTTCCACGACACCACAATTTATAATGTCTTGGGTCATGCGATTACCGGTATCAATATCTGGATTGCCTTTAAGCTCCTTCTCATCATGCCATTAAGCGGGCTGTTCGCTTGGGTGCTGACCAAGCGAATGGCCCGGCACCGTATGGATCCGCCCAACACCGGGGCTGCGGAATAGCTTGAGGACGGATTCAAAGGAACTAAAACATGTCTGACATAAATCCCGGCACGCCACCTTCGCCAGACGCCCAGCGCCCCGACCCCAATTCTCTGATCAAATTCATGATCGAGCTGGCGCCACTGATCGTTTTTTTTGCGGCCTATAAGACCCAAGGCAGCATTCAGATGGCGACGGGTGCAATTATTCTAGCCACCCTGGTGTCGCTGTTGGCGTCCTGGCTTTTGTTCAAAAAAGTGGCGATCATGCCGGTGGTAACCGCCGCCGTCGTGTCGATCTTTGGCGGCCTGACACTGTGGCTGGATGATCCGACTTTCTTCTTTCGAAAGCCCACGATCGTCAATTTGATCTTCGCGGCCATTCTAGGATTCGGACTGGCGACGGGCCGCCCACTCGTCAAAAGGCTGTTCGATGGTCAGCTTAAGCTGACCGACGAAGGCTGGCACAAGCTGACCGTCCGTTGGACGGTATTTTTTCTCGCCATGGCTGGACTGAACGAGATCGTTTGGCGCAACTTTGCTGAAACAACGTGGGTCAATTTCAAGGTGTTTGGAATTTTACCCATGACCTTGTTGTTTGCCATTGCGCAGGTTGGCCTTATGTCGCGCCACGCCGTGCCCGACGAAACCTAAATAATTATTCTCTCTGTTTGTAGCCGTTTCCAACGCCCAGAGCCGGTCATCCGACGAAGCCCTGATCCCAAATCAAAAGTGGACCCGACAACAATCTCGCACCTTTTGCGATCATTTTTGCTGCCTTAAGGGTAGATCGAAGTCATGTTTGGTACAGCAAACGGAGATACTTAAGTTAGTTTTCAAGTATTTAGAATAATGCCCGTTACGATGATTTGTGCATCTCTATAGATGGCACCATTTAACCGGCACAGTACAGACAATAAACTTGATGTATTGCACTAGCGATACCACGATTGTTCTTTGGTCAGATCATCATTGTTCAAGATATATTCAAGTGTAGTACTTCCAATTTTCACACTCCTTTTAGCAATTTACCGCTTTTTGCTGGACGACAGGGGCGAACTCGTATTTTCTCCATAGTGAAACGTAACCTTATCCAAATCAGCACACGGCCTATGTTGCAGCGCGCTCTTTCAAAGATCGTTCAAGCAAACGGAAGCCATCCACCATACAGGTGACAAGACCCGCCATGGCCCGCGACACATCCTCAAAAGACTCTAGTGCAGCCCGCCTCGAGCGCTCTCCGATCCACTTACTGCACCGGGCCGGCCAGTGCGCAGGAGACATTTTTCAACTTGAAATGGGCGGCGGCGACCTGACACCTCGTCAGTACGCTGTCCTGATAACCGTGTCGCAGCATGAAGGTCTGAGCCAAACCAATCTGGTCGAAAAGACCGGAATCGATCGCTCGACATTGGCCGATATCGTCAGGCGCATGCTCAAGAAGGGCCTGCTACAGCGCCGCCGCACCAAGGAAGATGCCAGAGCCTATGCTGTTAAACTGACGGACGAAGGCTGGCGCGCTTTGAAGGCAACGGATCCTGTCGCTCGCAGGGTTGATGACAAGATCCTGGCCGTGCTGCCAACCAACCAGCGCGAACGATTTGTGCAAGACCTCAATACAATCGTGCAAAGCATCGGCAAAATGGCGCCGTTTGACCGCATGAATAAGGGCTGATTAAATATTCGGCACAAGACATTAACGGCCACTCGCGAGAGTGGCCGTTTTTTTGCAGCAGAAGTCTGAGCCTAGAGCGCCTTGCGATCCCGGTTTATGTTTTGTCGCATTTTCTACGACGAACCGGGAGCCACTTCGCAGGACAAATGCTCTAAATCATGCCTTGGGCTTGATCAATTTACGGCTGACCAATGTCTCGGCAATTTGCACGGCA
>JBEBJD010000151.1:0-1879 GCA_040080075.1 Hyphomicrobium sp.
TGGGCGCAATGCTCGTCGCGCGTGGCCTCGTCGACGAGGTCGCGTTGAAGCGGGCGGAGCGGGCGCAGCAGCAGTCCGGCGAGCGGCTGGATCTCGTGATCGACTACGTGACATATGTCTTCATCCCCGCGCTGGCCCTGATGCATGCGGGGTATCTCGGCGGCGCGTTCGGCGGCGTGCTGGCGGCGGCGATCCTGCTGTCGTCGCTGTTTCATTTTTCCGACAATGGCAGCAAGGACGAAGAAAAGAGTTTTGTCGGCTTTCCAGCCATCTGGAACGTCGTTGCTTTTTACATATTTGTGTTCGCACCCGATTGGCAGATTTCAGCCGCTATTATCGGCGTGTGCACGGCGCTGACGTTCGTGCCCTGGCGTTGGGTTCATCCCTTGCGCGTTGTGCGCATGCGGCCCGTGACACTGGCTGTTACGCTGATTTGGTCTGTTGCCGCCGCGCTGGCTGTTTGGCAAGGGCTAACGGGGGCATCGGTTGCCGTCAAAATAGCGCTGCTAGGAGCCGCTATATATGCGCTCGGTCTCGCGTTGTGGCGGCGGAGTTGAAGGTTCTGAAAGAGTTCAGGCCGCCGTTGCAATGGCAAAATTGCTGACGCCCAGCGATGGCTTTTTGGACACCGCTTCAATAGCCGTGCGCACGCCGGCTGGCTTCTGAGGGAGCTTGCCGCCAATTGGGAACAGCATCACCAGCAAGGCCAGTCCAACGATGAAATTCATCGTCTTCAGGGCTTGGCTGGTTGGGATCTGCGTCACTTCGGGGCTCATGGGTTAATTGGTTTTTGGTCTGGCACAGCATCGCTGAAGAGTTGTTCGTCCGGAAATATCGCGTGTGTATGGATTTGATAGCCCGCCCCGCGCGAGGCCGCAGTTCCAGGGGGAACAGGGGTGCGGAAAGTTCGCTGGGCTCTACGATTTGCGCCACTTTTCCCAACCCTTCGCGCGCAACTCGCACGCCGGGCAGGTGCCACAGCCGTAGCCCCAGGGGTGGCGCTTGGAGCGGTCGCCCAGGTAGCAGGTGTGAGCGTGCTCAATGATCAGATCGACGAGGGCGTTGCCGCCGAGGTCTTTGGCCATCTGCCAAGTCTGGGCCTTATCCATCCACATGAGCGGGGTAAGAAGCTGAAATGCGGTTCCCATCCCCAGTGAGATGGACTGTTCCAGTGCGCGAATGGTGCCGTTGCGGCAGTCGGGATAGCCGGAATAATCGGTCTCGCACATGCCCCCGATCAAGGAGCGGATATCACGCCGGTAGCCAAGGGCTGCTGCGTAAGTGAAGAACAGTAAATTTCTGCCAGGCACGAATGTCGACGGCAGCCCTGCCGCAGTCATCCCAATTTCCGCATCGCGCGTGAGCGAGGTCTCACTCAAGGCGCCGAGCCCGGTTAGTGACAGAACGTGATCTTCGCCCAAACGCGCCGCCCATTGCGGAAAATCAGAACGGATCGCCGCGAGGATCGTTTGGCGCTGCTGAAGCTCGATCGCGTGGCGCTGACCATAGGCGAAACCGATGGTTTCGACCCGCTCATAGCGATCGAGCGCCCAGGCCAGGCAAACGGTCGAATCCTGTCCGCCTGAAAAGAGGACGAGGGCTGCTGAAGTAGTCATGTCTCGATCTCAAAAAGTGGTAACGACGCCGCCAATGACAAGGTCGACAGGAATGTAGCCAATGCCAAATGTACCCCGGCTATCGGTAGAGTTGTCTCTATTGTCGCCCATCATGAACAAATGTCCGGCCGGGACGTCATAGGTGGTGGTGTTATCAAGTATCCCCTGGTCGTTGTCGCGTTCGATGATCGTGTAAGCCGTTCCATCAGGCAGGCGCTCGACGAACGATACGACACTTGTTTTCTCGCCCAACGGGTCGGGTA
>JBEBJD010000208.1:0-1879 GCA_040080075.1 Hyphomicrobium sp.
TGACACGCGCTTGCCAGTCGCCGGATCCTTCAGGAAGCGCTGGCGATTGTAGACGATAGTGCCGTTGTAAAGCTCGTTGTTGAGCAGGCCGTTGCGCCGCTGATTGGAGCCTATCAACGCCGACAGATTCCATTTGCCACCTGACGGCCCCGGCTCGCCTTCCTGGTTCAACGCGCGCACGATGGACATTGTGCCTTTGCCGGCGACGTACTCCGTATAGATGCGCCTGATGATGGCTGCTTCCTTGGAATTGATCACGCGGCGGCCACGATCATCAACGGACGGGATCACATCGTAGCCATAGCTTCTGCCGCCTGGGATGCGACCCGCCTTGACCCGCCCCATCTGGCCGCGCCGCGTTTTCTGCGCGAGGTCCTTCAAGAACAGCGCCGCCATCGTGCCTTTGAGGCCAACGTGAATTTCCGAGACGTGTCCGTCGGCGAGAGTCTCAATGCGCACGCCCATGAAGCTGAGGCGCTCGTAGAGTGCTGCGATGTCAGCTTGGCTGCGCGACAACCGGTCGAGGCTTTCGGTGATCAAGATTTGCACCTTGCCAGCCACAGCGTCGTTGAGAAGGCGTTGCAGTCCAGGCCGGTTGATGACCGATGCGCCAGAGATGGCGGCATCCTCGTACACGGTGATCTGTTTCAAGCCACGCGTTTCGGCGTACTTGCGCGCCATGGCTACCTGATCGGTGATCGAACGCATGTCCTGCAAGTCGCTCGAAAACCGGGCATAGATCGCAGCACGCATCAGGGTTCTCCAGTACTGACTGAACCTTCGGCGCGTGATGTTCTACGCCGGTTGCTTCACTTTAGCGCTCAGCAGGGTGGAAATCATGACCTGCTCGGCTGGCTGCGTTGCGGCCAATCGGGCGAGTTCCCGCCGCGCAGCCAACCGGCCAAGTGCACGCGCCAAATTGAGCAGATCCGCCTCCCGCAGATGGTCGATGGTGCTGCCACCCTCGCCGTTCCATTCGATGACGACGACCGTCTTCGTCTGCGATAGCTTTTTCATCGCACCCATCCGTGACAACACGGATAGGTTTTGTGGGCGCGCGGAAAACACCGAAAGAAAGCAGCTTCAGATCAACATGATAGCAACTTAATTAAAGGCCGCGCGACAGATGTTGGCCAACAGCCGAAGCATTGCGATGTGGAACTGCGGATCGATCTCGTCCTGCCCTGCACTTTATTCACGAGGCGTGCCGCGCGGCGCAAGTCGGCCTCCGTCTGTGGCTGATAACGCAATGGCTCCACGATCCGTCGCCTTTTTGCATCGACGTTCAGAACGGTTTGAGCGGCGCTTCATCCGTCGACGCGCCCTTGTGACCCGCTGTCGCGTCATGGGCACGACGCTTCTGCTCCGTATCCTTCAACGTCTGCAGCATGGCGTCGCGCGGTCCGATGAAAGTCGTCTGCAACTTGACCAGCAACTCGATCAGCCAGGCCTGCTCGTGCAATGATTCAGCAACTAGCACGATGCGGCCAACCGATGACTGGGCGACAATGACGCCCCAATCCAAGGTCTCATTCACGGAGCCGCGCGGACGGAACCACTGTTTGTGCGAGCCTTCTTCGAAGTTGCCAAACGAGTCGAACGGGACCCTTTCGACGACGGGCAACTGTCCTTCACTTGCTGTGCCGCGTGCGACGCAAAACCAAAGTTTGCCATCGCCCTGCTCGACGAACGCCTCGCAGTCCTCGCGCCGTGTCACAGGCGTGAGTTCCTCCCGTCGCTCGTCCTCGGTCTTGGTATGCGGGACATGCACGAGCGTCTCACCTTGCATGGCGAATTTGCCCGCGCCACGTAGACCCAGAGCTCCCAGCCAGGCCGCTGCCATCGCATAGAACACCATGTTCTCGGCATTGCCCGTGGC
>JBEBJD010000234.1:0-1853 GCA_040080075.1 Hyphomicrobium sp.
CTGTCTGCACAGGCGCGGGAGCCGGTTTGGCCACTGTTACCTCGGAGGCGGCAGAAGTGGGCGATGCGGCTGGACGGGGCGCGGGAGCTGGGGGCTGCACTTCAACGACAGGAGCCGATGGTTTGGAAATAACAGCCGCTGCTGGTACCGGGCTCCCGCTCAGAGCACGGCCGAAGCGATCCACATTGGGCGAAGAGGGCTCTGCAACTTTTGCTGGTGGCGTTGTAACTGTTTTTGCCGGAGCGGCGGCCTCACGCACGGGCACAGCCTCCGCCACTGGCTCACCCAGAATAACGCGTTTCAAAAGGCAGGCCAGAGCCGCTCCAGTGAGAAACGCGGCCAGTAAAATCAGAAATATCTGCAGCAACAACATCAACATGCGACACGACTCCCCATAGGCATATTCTGCGGCAGGTGCAGCGACCGGCCAGTGACGCGCTTCTGGCCAGGCTCAGTTCTCAGCCTTGCCACATGAAATCCAGCCGACCACAAGCCCGGTCGCAAAGGCAGCGAGCACGTACCAAAACAGCCGCATAAACAAGTAAGACATTGCATGTTCCTTAGGTCTTGGGTCTTAACGAGCAGAGCGGGCAAGAGCGCTGAATTTCAGAGCGCTCAGGCCTTGCCCTTGAACGGAAGTCAGTTGGGCACCACAGCAAATTCGATACGCCGGTTTTTGGCGCGTCCCTCTGCTGTGTCGTTCGGTGCAACGGGCCGGTTAGCTCCATAGCCAACCGACGTTAAACGTGTGGCCTGGACACCCAATTTCGTCAGGTAGTCGAGTACGGCTTTTGCGCGCCGCTGCGATAAGGGATTGTTGCGCTCAGGGATTCCCTCTGAATCTGTGTGTCCCGAAATTTCAATTTGCGTATCGGGACATCCATTGGCGATCTTGGCGAGCTTATCGAGGGTAGGCGTACTGGAGCCCGAAAGATTAGCACTAGCGCGATCAAAGGTGATCCCGCTGCCCGCTGCAGCTGCCATCAGAAGCGACTGGCAGGTGCTCGCTACCTTGAGTTTCCTGTCGCGTTCTGCAGCATCTGCACGCTGCTTCTGTGCTTCCACCTCTGCTGCTGCCTTGGCCTCCCCGGCCTTGCGTTTGGCTTCGGCATCCGCCTGGGCGGCTGCACGTTCCTTACTGTCGTCACGTACCTTAATCTCGTCGCGGCCTCTAAAGCCCGGCGGCAACGTGGTGGAGAGTTGCGTCCTGACATCGGTCGCTATCTGTTCTGAGGCGGCGTAGCCACGCACGGAAACGTCATCACCAAATATGCTGGCTACACCGCTATCAAGGCTGGACAGCATCTTAAGCGCCGACGACGTGACTTGCGACCACGTTTGGGAGCGCTTTGAAATGACGGTCATGTGATCTTCGACCGTCGCACCGGGAAACATGGAACCGGCAAGCTTCGCCAATTCCGCGCGAGACGACGCGTCGGGGGCATCTCCGTCAAGTGCGATTGACCCCTTTGATGTTCGCGATGCCGACCACCAGAAATGATTGGATGGCGCACTGGTCACATCGATGCGTGCATCGGCTTGGCAAGATGATCCCGCTGCCGCACGGAGTTCACCGGGGGCCGCTAAAGCCGCAGGGGTGCTCGAAGTCAATCCCGTCAGCAGAAGCTTGCCATCGCTCAGTGCGGCTTGGCCCTGATCCAACCGGCCAATACCAGCGATGCCGGCGAGGGCGCAGATTTCCCAGCCCGCAGGAGCACCAGCCGCAATCGACATCCGATCTTCAACCTTCCTACCACTAAAGCGCGCACGGACCGCGGCCAGGAGTGCCGCGCGAGCTGCTTCTGAAGGTACGTAGCCAGTGAGTGTCACCGTTTCATCATGGGCTTCAACAG
>JBEBJD010000168.1:0-1852 GCA_040080075.1 Hyphomicrobium sp.
TGAAATCGAAAACCGCCAAGCCCGCACCCGCCGCACCCGCCCGCCCATCCAGAACCGAGGCGGAAGACGCCGTTCGCACGCTCCTTCGCTGGGCGGGAGATGACCCAGCACGTGATGGATTGGTTGAAACCCCATCGCGGGTCGCCAAAGCATTCGAAGAATATTTCAAAGGCTATGCCGACGACCCTGAAGCCATCTTGCAAAAGACCTTCGAAGAAACCGAAGGCTACGACGAAATGATTGTCTTGCGCAAAATTCGCTTTGAGAGCCACTGCGAGCATCACCTGGCTCCCATCGTCGGTCATGCATGGGTGGCATATATCCCCAATGGCCGCGTGGTTGGCATTTCAAAGCTGGCGCGCGTCGTGCAAGCCTTCGCCAAGCGCCTGCAGATCCAAGAAAAGATGACGGCTCAGATCGCGAACGTGATCAATGAAGTGCTTAAGCCGCAAGGCGTTGGTGTCGTCATCAAGGCCGAGCATCACTGCATGACGACGCGGGGTGTCATGAAGCCCGGCACCGACTTGGTTACAAGCCGTATGCTTGGAATTTTCCGTGAGAGCGCGATCACGCGGCAAGAATTTCTCGCGATGATTGACTGAATAACACTGGCAATGGAACGGGTTTGGGCTCAGTCGCAAAGAGTTCACAACTCCTGAGGCTCTGCCAAGTAAAAGCCAGCAGGTAGGCGCGCCACCCACCAATTCTTGACTTCAATTCATGGCAATGAGCTTGGCGTTATCGGTCAGCACAAACATCTTGCCTTGGGCAATTATCGGAGCGATGTAGACCGGCTCGCCAATTTCCTGCTGCGAGGCGACGCGGCCAGTGGCCGCTTCAACGCCGACAAGCTGCCCTTTATTTGATACCAGCCACAACGTACCGCTTGCCAGTGTTGGACCAGACCATGTTGTGCCGCCGGGTAGTTTTGCGGTCCAGCGCACCCGGCCGTCATGGCGCGAAAGGGCCAGGAGCTGTCCGGTGGTGTCGACGACAAACACGCTGTCACCAGCCACCCATGGGGTCTGAGTTCCCGGCAAGTTGAGGGACCAAATCCGTTCCCCGGTCTTGACTTGGGTCGCCACCATGCGGCCGCCGTGACCGATGGCAAATGCGACGCCTGTGTCGATGGCGGGGCGGGCCGCATCACTGAGTGAGGTGAGCTGGGATGTGGTGCGCGAGCGCGCCAGATTCTCGGTCCAAAGGGTCGTTCCGTCGGAAATCTTGAGGGCCAGAATATCGCCCGATGGGAATGGCGCGATCACCACGTCACCATCAACCGCCGGACTTGCATTCAACGTCAAACTCGCTTGTTGTGGCAGGCCGCGCGCTGACCACAACTCCGTGCCGTCGACACTCGACAAGCAAATGATACGGCCTTCGGTCGTGACAACAAACACGCGCTCTGCTGTCGCGGTGGGTGATGCCCGCACCGGCGCACCGACACTCTTTTCCCAGACCCGCTTACCCGTGGACGGATCGAGTGCAATCACATTGCCAAAGCCGCTGGCAGCGAAAATGCGCCCTCCATCGGCTGCCAGACCGCCGCCATAGCCGCCACCGTCAGATCCGCCAAGCGAGAACAGACTGGAGGCGTTAAATGCCACCTTCTTGCTGTTGTCGACCGCCGGTTCGAGGGAGGCGCGCCAGATAGCAGACCCGCCCGACAAAGAAAAAGCACTCACCGTGCCATTGGCATCGAGAGCGTAAATCCGGCCCTCGGCTACAATCGGGCTCGCCGAAATGCGTCCGGTCTTGCTTGTACCTTCGCCCGCGTCCGCCGACCACGTTTGATGGATGCCGCCGCTCAGCACCAAATTGCCAGGAGCATTGTTGGCGTCTCCGCCAGGCT
>JBEBJD010000260.1:0-1843 GCA_040080075.1 Hyphomicrobium sp.
GGCCGTTCACTGCAATACCAATCTTGGCATACTCTTGCTGTGCGCACCGTTGGCCATGGCGGCGGAAGTGCCTGCAATCAACCGAACTTCGCTCCAGGCGCGACTAAAACAAATACTTGCAGACTTGACAGATGACGATACCCGGAACGTGTTCCAAGCCATTGCACGCGCCACACCTGGCGGACTTGGCGATGCTAGCGAAGGCGATGTCCGCAAAGCGCCACGCGCGGGTATGACCCTGCTGCACGCAATGCAACTCGCTGCACCGAGGGACTTGATCGCCGTTGAATACACTACAGGTTTCGAACGCATCTTCGATCTCGCCGGTCTCTTAGACAGATCTCAACAGGGGGAAGACTGGAGCGTTGAAGATGCGCTTGCGGCAGCCTACATCCGATTGCTCGGCCGTGTGTATGACACCCACATTGCTCGTAAACATGGGCTGACCAAAGCTATTGAAGTCAGAGACCGCGCCATCAAACTTCAACAGCGGCTCTCAATGTCTTACGAGAGGCGCCCCAGTCACCCCGAGGTGCACCGGGAGCTTTTAGCATTTGATGCCGAACTCAAAGCTGAAGGCCTCAACCCAGGCACGCTGGCTGACCTGATTGCAGCCGCGGCGTTCATCCACAATCTGAACACGGCCCAAATTGCTTAGTTTTGATACAGAATTGCAGGCCAAAGGGCTCAATCCGGGGTCACTGGCCGGTCTATTGGCTGCCAACTTATTTGTGGCGGAACTAGAGCTTGTAGCGGCCACACCCTAATCCCTGCTCGCAACCCCCTGATTGTACTTAATCTATAGTCTTCACCTTAGCGATAAATCGATCCGGAGGTTAGGGAATAAAGCGGCGCTTCGCCACTTGTCGAAAGCACTCGTCTGGCGCTATGACAACGCCGTGCGAAGAGCACGAGAGCTATCTGGAAACCGGATCGGGGACAGCCGTCGCCGCTCGCTGATAACACCGATAGCCTTAACGGCGACTGCTGACGGCCGCCCACGGTATCCCCGGCGATTCAAACGGGTCGGGCTCCGGCGGTGACTGTGAAATTCTGTAGACTAACTAATCAAAGGGAGAATACCCGTAATGGCCAAGATCAATCGCGTAATGGTCGGCGAGTCGCTCGTCGGCGACGGCAACGAAGTCGCTCACATCGATCTCATCATCGGACCCCGCGGTTCGGCTGCTGAAACCGCGTTCTGCAACACGCTGACGAACAACAAGGACGGCTTCACGTCGCTCCTCGCCGTCATCGCTCCGAACCTGGCTTGCAAGCCCAACACCGCGATGTTCAACAAGGTCACCATCAAGGACGCCCGCCAGGCCGTTCAGATGTTCGGCCCCGCCCAGTACGGCGTTGCCAAGGCCGTTCAGGACTCGGTTGCTGAAGGCGTGATCCCCGCTAACGAAGCTGACGATGTCTACGTTCTCGTTGGCGTGTTCATCCACTGGGAAGCTGCCGACGACGCCAAGATCCAGGACTACAACTATCGCGCCGTTAAGGAAGCTATCGCACGCGCCGTTTCTGGCAAGCCCACCGCCGCTGAAGCAACCGCACAGCGCAACTCGGTCTCGCACCCCTTCGGCGCCAAGACCTGAGAACAGACAGCCGGGTTTGGAGGCAACTCCAAATTCGCTTGAGTTCAGAAACCGGTGGCCTCAATCGAGGCCGCCGGTTTTTATTTGACCACCATGAAGGGCCGACGCGACAAGCGCGCCCGCTGCGCCGGCTTGGCGTACAGCGATAAGATCTTCGCAATTGCGTACACCGCCAGCAGCATAGACCCGGCGCGCATTCCCTGCCCGCTGAGCAATATCCGCAATACGCTCCAAATCTGGAC
>JBEBJD010000229.1:0-8837 GCA_040080075.1 Hyphomicrobium sp.
GCAAGAGTGCGCGTACTTTGTCGGTGCTGGCAGGGAAGCCGCCTTTTTCTTTGACGAGCCAGCGCTCACCAGATTTCTCGATTGTGAGTTTGTTGTCACCCTGGCTGACGCTGATGCTCTCGACGCTGGCGGCGTTGCGGGCGAGATCAGCAAACAAGGGGTCACCGGCTGTTGCCGGTGACCAGCGCTGAGATGACGAATAGATCACAAGTGCCGCTGTCAGACTGGCGGCTGCCGTGAGAGCGAGAGTTGCGAAATGCTTTGGTGTCATGAGTGAGCCCGTAGAGTGTTTGCCGGAGTACCTGTTTGAATGCGCTGGCGTGCTCAGGGGGAAGGTTTTCGGCGGCTGCGCCACAGCGAAAGCCCCAGGCCGCCAAGCCCGATGGCGATGGGCACAGCGGCAATGTTGAAGAACTTCAGCCATGCGCCGAGCCGGTCGATATCTTGGCGCAGCGCCAGTTTCACAGAGCGCAACTCGCGCCTCGTTGACAGCATGTCTGACTTGAAATTATCGACCGCTATCCGCTCCGGCTCGGTCAGCGCCGCATTACCGCCATCACCTGTTTCTTGAAGCTTAGCGAGGTCCTGTTGCAGCGACGACAGCTTCTTGGTCAAACCATCTTCTTTTTCGCGGTAGAGCTTTTCCGCGTCGCGGCGCAGCTCTTGTACGGTGGTGAATGGCCGCTGGCGAACGCCGCGGGCGCGCAGCGCAATCAAATCGCTGTTGCCCGCCAGGTTCTCCAGAGCGCCGACGACGAATGCGGCGTTATTTGCAGTTTGTGTAATGGCCTCGCCCTGTTGGCTTTGTTCTGGCTGACGGCTACGGGCATCGACCCAGAACCGGTCCGCCAGCATGTCGCTGTCGGCAATGACGATGGCATTGACGCTACCTGCAGCCACATGACCGGCAAGGGGATCTGGCTTGGCGGCGGGGGCCGTTGCAGGAGCGTTGGCTTCGGCCGCTTTATCTGAACTTGAGCTGCCCGGGGAAGCTTTTGTCCCGGTATTGGCAGGATCGCCACCCGGCTTGCCGCCTGGGAAGGCTGAGGGCGCTTCTCCCGATACGCGCACCGCAAGGGCCATTGCGCTACCGCCGGCCTTGTAGTTGCGCAGGAGTTCAAGAGGATTGGCGCCGATGCCCACTTGCTTGGCGTCAACGGCCATGCCGTCGGTAGACGTCTTGATAAGGGGAGTGACCGACGTTTTGGCGCCATCGGCTTTGGTCAAAATGCCCGCCGAAGCGATGTTCAGGACTTCGATGCCGTTAGCCAGCACGTCGCCCGCTTCGATGTTGTCCTTGCCCAGGCCCAGCCATGCGACAAATTCCGTGACCATCGGATTGCCGTCGCGTCCGCCGAATTGTACACGGCGCGCGTTCTTGATGTCAGCTGCGACCTTGGTGGTGTCGAAGGTAACGCCCCACGAGGCGAGGAGTTTGGTGAGTTCCGTGCGGCCCGCGGTGCCTTGCGAAATGATGGCGAGCTGCGAAGCTTCGGCGACCGGATCGATAAACACCAGCACCTTGCCGCCCTTCAGCGCGAACTGATCGATGGCGTAGGCTGTTTGCGGTTTCAAGCCGGCAGGATGGGCCACCATCAGCACGTCGATACCGCTGGGAATGCTTGCGGCCGACTGATCGATCATCTTTACGTCGAAAAATTCGCGGATCTGGCTCATGATCAGCCACGGCGGCGTTGGCTTCGACTCCTGACCAGCCATCATATTGGCCGGCGACATGCCGCCATCGATGGGCAAGGCCGTGATCAATCCAACGACACGCTTCTTGGGATTGGCCAGCGCATAAATAAGCTTGGAGACATCGTATTCGAGAAAGCCTTCGCGGTCGGGTTCAAACAGCGAAATGACGCGGCTATCATCGGTGGCATTGCTTGCAGCCATGCCGAAGTAGCCGGCCTCGCCATCCTGGCTGAGACGCAACCCCTTGAGGCCAGAGGCTACCGCGCGGTCTTCAGCCTCGGAGAATGGCTCCGGATCAACGAAAGTAACTTCGAATTTGCCGCCCGATATGTCTCGATATTGTTCGAGCAGTGCGCGCACCCGCTCGAAATAGAGCTGATAGTCGGGGGCCGCTTGACCAAGTTTTTTAGAGAAATAGACACGTGCCTGAATCGGCTCTTCGATCGATCTCAGAATTTGGCGAGTGCCTTGTGAGATGGTGAACAGCCTGTCTTCAGTCAGATCCGACTTCCAACCGCGAAAAGCCGTCGAGGCGATCAGGTTTACCGACAGCAGTATGACGGCTGCCAGGGCCAGCCCGCCCCATGCAAGCGCGTTGCGATTGAGACGGCTGGCACGGGCCAGTAACCGGTTCCAAAGGAGGAGAAATGCCGGCATCAGCGAATTGAGAAGGTTGCGCATGGTGTGGACTCTCTACTCTTTATGCCGCTTTTTTCTGGTCGATGGCGATCACGTTGGCAAAAAGCGCAAACGCGATCAGCGATATGAAGAAGATCATCGAATGCAGGCTGACCACGCCGCGCGTGATCTGTTCGAAATGAGACAGGAAACTCATCGATGCGAGCGCCGAGACAACAAATTCCGGTAGCCAGGCGCGAAGGGTATTTTGCACCAGCTCCATTCCGCTCAAGACAAACAGGAAGCAGACCGTGGCGGTCAGGATGAAGGCGATAACCTGGTTCTTGGTCAGTGCAGAAATGAATGAGCCGATGGCCAGAAATGCGCCTGCCATCAGAAAACTGCCAAGATAACTCGCAAAAATCACGCCGTTGTCGGGGTCGCCGAGATAGTTCGCTGTCAGCCACATGGGAAACGTCAAGACGAGGGCTAAGCCGATGAAGGCCCATGCGGCGAAGAATTTCCCAAGCACCGCCTCAATGGGTGAGATGGGCAGTGTCATGAGTAATTCGATAGTGCCGCTCTTGCGCTCTTCAGCCCACAGCCGCATGGCCACCGCGGGTACGAGAAACAAATAGAGCCATGGGTGATAGGCGAAGAACGGGTAGAGGTCGGCTTGGCCGCGCTCAAAAAAACCGCCAATGTAGAATGCAAGCGCGCCTGTCATGGCCACAAAGATGGTGAGGAATACCGCTGCCAAGGGCGTTGCGAAATAGCCGCGGAATTCGCGCTTGGCGATGATCCAGGCGTTTTGAAGGATTTCCATGGCCTTAGTCTCCAGCCTTTTCGGTGATCTGCCGGAACACATCGTCGAGCTTGCCGCGCTCGACATAGAGTTCATCAATGGCGATGGATTTTTCGGCCAATGCACTCGCGGCGCGCGCTGCGATGGATTGGCCGGTGAGAGCAAGAGCGCGCAGTTGTGTTATGCCGCCGGACTTGTTTAAAACCTCGACCTTCGAAACATCTTTGACGGCCGAGAGAGCGGCTTTGACGGCATCGGCTTTGGCGCTGGCCACCTTGACGACAACGGCGCCGTGATAGGGGACACGCTGCATCAGTTCGTCTGCCGTTCCATCGGCCACAATGCGCCCCTTGGCAATGACGACGGCGCGCGTGCAGACCGCCTCCACCTCTTCCAGTATGTGCGTTGATACGATGATGGCTTTTTCAGCCGCCATATCGCGGATCAACTTGCGTACGTGGAACTTCTGGTTGGGATCGAGGCCATCGGTGGGTTCGTCGAGGATCAACACGGGCGGATTGTGGAGGATGGCCTGAGCGATACCGACGCGTCTCTTGAAACCTTTAGAGAGCGTCTCAATGCGCTGGTCCATGACGTCTTCCAGGGCCGCCTTGGCACAGGCCGCCGCGATCCGCGTGGTCAAATTACTGCCCGAGTAACCGCGGATTTCCGCAATGAAACATAGAAAAGTTCGCGGGGTCATTTCTCCATAGGCAGGGGCGCCTTCGGGCAAATAACCCAGACTGGCCTTGGCGAGTTTGGGGGCGTCTTGCACATTGTAGCCGCAGATGGACGCTTGGCCGGAGTTCGGCTCCAGGAAGCCAGACAGCATTTTCATCGTCGTCGATTTGCCCGCGCCGTTGGGTCCCAGGAACCCCAGCACCTCGCCTTTTTTAACGCTGAGGGAGATGCCATTGACAGCGGCTATGGTGCCGAACGCTTTATGCAGGCTATCGGCCTCGATTAGAACGGTCATCGGGTAGGTTCTCCTGGCCCAGCTCTATGAGCCCAAGTCTGTTGAAGCAGTCCCGACGCGCTGGGACTGGGGTTTGGTTATTCGCGGGCGGGGAAATAAATTGAGATGGGGCAGGTTTCAAGTGGGGCGGGGTACAAGACAGAGCGCTTTTCAAGAGGAGTCGCGTTTGCCGATGATATATGATGATGCAGCTGAGGGGGTATTTACGATTCCGTAAGGGAGTGCTGCCCGTTAGGCCCCAAGCTGCTCGCGCATCATTTCCAGTTCCAGCCAACGCTCCTCGGCGGCCACCATAGCGGTCTGTGCAGTACTTAGCCGGGCCGTTGTTTCGGCAAATCCCTTGGCGTTTGAGCTGTAGAATGCCGGGTCGGCAAGTTTCGCCTGCAGGCTCGCAATGTCAGCCTGCAGGCTGGCGATTGTGGCGGGCAAGGTTTCAAGGGCGTGCTTGTCTTTAAAGGTCAGCTTGCGCTTTGAGGCCGCCGCCGTCTGGACCGGCGCTGTTCCCGGAGTGCCAGCTGTTTTGTCGTTGCTTGTCTGCGGCGCCTTGCTCAGGTCGATGCCACGGCGCTGGGCGATCATATCGGAATAGCCGCCCGCGTATTCGCCCCACTGGCCATTGCCCTCGGCAGCAATCACGCTGGTGACGACGCGATCCAGAAAATCGCGGTCATGGCTGACGAGGATGACGGTGCCGGGATAATCGGCCAACAATTCTTGAAGAAGATCAAGCGTTTCCAAATCCAGATCGTTGGTTGGCTCGTCCAGGACAAGCACATTCGAGGGCTTGGCCAACGCCCGTGCCAGCATCAGCCGGCCGCGTTCGCCGCCCGAGAGAACGCGCAACGGCGAGCGCACCTGCTCGGGCGAGAACAGGAAGTCCTTCATATAGCTCGCTACATGCCGTGGGCGGCCATTGATGACTACTTGATCGCCACGCCCCCCGGTCAAGGCCTGAGCCAGCGTCCATTCCGGCTCCAGTTCGTCGCGGCGCTGGTCGAGCGTCACAAGATCGATGCTTTGGCCCAGCTTAATGGTGCCTTCGTCGGGCTCCAGCACGCCGGTGAGCATTTTGAGAAGGGTCGTTTTGCCCGCTCCATTGGGTCCGACAATGCCGATGCGGTCGCCACGCAGAATCCTAGTCGAAAAGCCTTGCACAACCGGGGCGGCGCCATAACTTTTTGCAATATTTACCGTCTCGACGATCAACCGGCTCGATTGCCCGCCGTCGGCTGCGGCGAGGCGCACATTGCCCTGAACATGGCGCTGTTCGCGCACACTGGCCCGCATGGCTTTTAGTTCGCGCACCCGGCGCACGTTGCGCTTGCGGCGGCCTGTAACGCCGCCATGCATCCAATCGTTCTCGCGTACGATCTTGCGGTCGAGTTTGTGACGTTCGGCCTCTTCCTGTTCGAGTACGTTGTCGCGCCAGTCTTCGAAGCCGGAGAAATTGGCGTCCATGCGCCGGGCCGTACCGCGGTCGATCCAAATGGTCGAGCGGGACAGCGCTTCGAGGAAGCGGCGGTCATGGCTGATGAGTATGAGCGCGGAGCGCGACTGGCGAAGCTGCTGTTCCAGCCACTCGATGGCCGGCAGGTCGAGATGGTTGGTCGGCTCGTCGAGCAGTATGACATCGGGCTCGGCGGCCAGAACGCGGGCTATAGCCAGCCGGCGTGCCTCGCCACCCGATAAGGTGTGGGGGTCCTCGTCGCCCGTCAGGCCCAATTCACCCAACAGCAGGCGGGCTGTATAGGGGTCTTGCAGCGGACCAAGGCCCGATTCGACATACGACATTGCTGACGTGTAGCCATCGAATTCGGGCTCCTGCGGCAGATACCTGATCGAGGCGTTGGGATGGGCGAAGCGCTCGCCAGAATCGGGCTCAATGAGGCCTGCCGCGATTTTAAGTAGTGTCGATTTGCCCGAGCCATTGCGCCCTACGAGGCAAATGCGATCACCCGGTTCAACCGAGATGTCGGCGCCTTCGAGCAGCGGCGTACCGCCAAATGTCAGGTGGATATTCTTAAGAGTAAGGAGTGGCGGAGCCATGACCGTCTCTGCCTGTCAAAAAAAGCGGCCGCTCAAGCGGCCTAGTGCCCGCGCCGGAAGCTCGGATGGCCGCGGGTCGCATTTGGGTTGCGAGAAAATTGGTGGAGCCAAGCGGGATCGAACCGCTGACCTCTTGCATGCCATGCAAGCGCTCTCCCAGCTGAGCTATGGCCCCGAACCATGGGATCTTCCCGGTCAGCATCGCTGCGAAACGATGCCCGATCCGGGAAGCGGCCTCATTAGGCCGATCGTTTTGAAACCGCAAGGGGCAAGTTGCCCAAGCCTTGGGGTGATTCACGATCAATGCCAGAAGAAGCCCGGATTGTTCAGACTTCTTCTTCGCCCTCGACAACGGGCCCGCCAATGACATTGGCCAGATCGCCACCTTCTTCTTCCTCTTCTTCGAGGAAGGTTTCATCGTCGGCGACAACGGCCTCTGCTTCCTCCTCGACATTGTCGAGCGCATCTTCGCTGACAATGGCTTCCGGATCGTCGATCTTGCGCTTCTCAGCCACAAACTCAGGTTTCTTGCCCCTGCGATTTGCAATTTTCTCGTCAGCAGCGGCCTGTAACGCCAGAGGCGATGATGCCAGCTCATAGACCGAGCCGCAGATCGGGCAAGAGATAGGATCGCGATTGAGGTCGTAGAAGCGGGCCCCGCACTCGTCGCTCTGGCAGGTGCGCTTCGTCCCGCGCGCTTGCTTCGTGGCCATTTTGATATCTCGCATAATGAATTGAAGCGCATGGAACTGCCACATGCGGCCCTCAGTGTCAAAAGGCAATTCCGCCGCGCTTCGCAGCAGACGGGGAAAGCGCCCCCTCCAGATGGGCCCCGCAAGCACCCTTGCACCAGCATTCGCGCAGATGCGGGGCCTTGCCGGTTGCCGGCCCAAAGTTGCCACCCCGGCGTTGCCGCGTTGACAGCAAGGAGCGCGGCAGTCTCTATGCTGGCGGTTTCAAACTCCCCAATTCGGGCGCTGATGCGCATCCGCATGGGTAAATTCGGGCGGCTTACCGGTAAATGGCTCACTCTCCCAATACTCCCCTACAACCGCTGACTGCGCTAAAATCGGGTCCCCTGAAAGGCCGTCTCAAGGTGCCGGGCGACAAATCAATTTCGCACAGGGCCCTGATGTTCGGGGCCCTGGCGACAGGGACCACGCGAATTACAGGCTTGCTGGAGGCCGGCGACGTCATCAACACGGCCAAGGCGGTGACGGCTTTGGGAGCGAAAGCGGAAAAAAAGGGCCCGGTCTGGGAGGTCAAAGGCCGTGGCACGGGCGGGCTGATGCAGCCTGAGGCTGGGATCGATTTTGGCAACTCCGGCACCGGCACGCGTCTCATGATGGGCGTTATCGCTGGTCACGGTATCACGGTGCACATGAGCGGGGATGCGTCGTTGTCGCGGCGCCCCATGAGCCGCGTCTTGAAGCCCCTGCGCCTGATGGGTCTTGAGACAGCCGAAGACAGGGAAACGCTGCCCTTGACCGTGCGCGGCACGGCCAGCTTGGTGCCGATAGACTATGTTTTGCCGGTGCCGTCGGCACAAGTGAAGAGCGCGATTCTCATCGCCGGCCTGATGGCGAAGGGCCAAACGACGGTTGTTGAAAAGGAAGCCACCCGCGATCACACCGAGCGCATGCTGCGCTACTTTGGCGCTCAAGTTCGCACCGTCGAGAAAGATGGCACAACACGTATCACCGTAACGGGCGACGCCGAACTAGAAGGCCGCGACGTGGTGGTGCCGGGTGATCCGAGTTCGGCGGCGTTCTTGATTGCCGCGGCCGTTTTGGTGCCCGGCTCCGACGTGACCGTCGAAGGCGTTCTGGTCAATGAAACGCGCATTGGCTTTTACAAGACACTGCAGGAAATGGGTGCCGATGTTGTGCTCTCGAATCCGCGCGAGGAAGGCGGCGAACCCATTGCCGATATCCGCGCCAGGGCATCGAAGCTGAAGGGCGTCAATGTGCCGGCGGATCGCGCCCCGTCCATGATTGATGAGTATCCGATGCTGGCAGCACTCGCTGGTTTTGCGGGTGGCGATACACGCATGGAGGGTTTAGCGGAGCTTAAAGTCAAGGAGAGCGATCGCTTGGCCGCCACCGCCGCAGGACTTGCCGCCAACGGCGTCAGTGCAACCGTCGATGGTGACACGCTGATCGTTCACGGCACCGGCAAAGTGAAAGGTGGTGGCACGGTCGCGACACATCTCGATCACCGCATTGCCATGGCATTCTTGACCATGGGACTTGCCAGTGAGGAGCCCGTGTCCGTCGATGATACGGCCATGATCGCTACCAGCTTCCCCGAATTCCGCGGCCTCATGGAACGGCTGGGGGCTGTGTATCGGGCGGGGTAGTTCGCGCAATTCTCCCGATATTGCCATGCGCAAACGCAAATCACCGGCCAAGCCGCTGCAACCGCAGAGCGTCTCTCTTATTTGCGCCAACCGGCTCGCGTTCCGCGAGCCGGCCGGTTGGCGCGTTTGCAGTGGCTTGAGCGGTGCTCGCGTGCACTTTCGTGCGCGGCGGCCGGCGCGCCGGGGGCGTGTCGCCGCGCACAAGCAAAAACCCCCGGCTGCCCGGAGGACAGTCGGTTGGCGCAAAGCAAAAAGCAATTCGGGGAGCGGGGCGCGGAAGCACCTCGGTAGACCGAGTGGTAGTGAAGTTGGCGCCACGGCGCCCCGCAGATCGA